>DAOUAB010000012.1:0-9198 GCA_034434015.1 Anaerolineales bacterium | reverse complement strand
CCGGCAGTCTCCGGGCCGGCGGCCTGGACCAACAGCACCGGCAGGAGCGGATACGGCGTCTGCGCCTGGATCTGGGCGATGTCCAGCCAGAACCAGGCGTCCAGGCGCGGCTGATCCGGGCCGCGCGTCGGGTCGGAGGGCAGGAAATCGGCGGTGCGGGTTACCGGCTGGCGCAGCCAGCCGGACACGGCCACCTCCCCGGCCGGCGTCTGAAACGCCGCGCGCGCCTCCGGCGCCGCCTGGGTGTACGGGATCCAGCCGCGGTCCACCAGCACCGCCGCCTCCGAGCCGGCCAGCCGCAGGGGCGTGATGACGTGGACGCCGGGCGCGCCGTCGCGGGCCTGGTTGCGCCAGACGATCTCGTGCGCGAAGTCGAACGTCCCGCGCGCCGCCGCCGGCCGGTAATCCAGCGCGGCCGCGTCCATGGCCAAGAGGGCGTCATCCACCGTCAGGGCCGGCTGCGCCAGGCGCTGGCGGATCTCATCGTTGCGGGCGCGGCGTTCTTCCAGGCGATTAAGTTGCCAGAACCCCAGCCCGAGCATGCCGACGGCCACCACGGGGATGGCGCTCAGCAACAGGACCCGCAGCCAGCGGGGCAAGGAGTAGCTCTTCATCTCACTCAAATAACAGGTCGCGCAGCGCGGCCACCAGGGCGTCGGCGTCGGCCTGATCGTTGTAGCCCTGAAATGAGACCCGGAGGAAGAGGTCGCCGTTCCAGCGCACCAGCGGCGCTTCCACCCGATAGCGCTCATACAGGGCGCTCTTCAGCCAATCCATATCCACCGGCGGCAGGCGAATAGAGACCATCTGGCCCAGCCAGTCGGCCGAGTCCGGGCACAGCGCGGCCAGGCCCGTCAGCGCGTTAATGCGCCGGCGCGTCTCCACGGCCAGCGCGTGACACTCCGCGCGGACCCGGACCCAGTCATGCTCGGCCTGAAAGTCAATGGCGGCCGGCGTCGCCAGGAAGGCGGCCATGTCGCGCGTGCCCTGCCATTCGTGATAGTCCACAAAGGGGACGCCGCTCGGCGTCTCGCTCTCCCAGCCCCAGCTGACCACCAGCGGCTCCAGCCAGGCCTGCGCTTCGGGCCGCGCGTACAGGAAGGCCGAACCCTTGGGCGCGCACAGCCATTTGTGGCACGCGCCGGTGTAGATGTCGGCCCCCAACTCGGCCAGATTCAGAGGCACCTGGCCGGGCGCGTGGGCGCCGTCGATCACCGTCAGGAGGCCGGCCGCGCGCGCCCGCCGGCAGACCTCGCCCACCGGAAAGATCAGGGCCGTGGAGCTGGTGAGATGGCTGATGAAGATCGCGCGCGTCCGCTCCGTCACGCCGGCCCAGAACGCCTCGACGAACTCGGCGGGCGTGGTCACCGGGACCGGCGCAGGCCGGCGGATGTATCGCGCGCCGGTCCGGGCGCACACGAAGCGCCAGGCGCGGTCCATGGCGCCGTACTCGTGATCGGTGGTCAGGATCTCGTCGCCGGGCCGGAGCGCCAGGTTGCGGGCCACCATGTTGATGGCCGTCGTCGAATTGGAGAAATAGACGACTGTCTCGGCCGGGACGCCCAGGTAAGCGGCCAGCCTGGCGCGCGCGTCCGCCATCAGGCCCGTGATGCGCCGGCCCAGGAATTCCACCGGCTGGCGCTCCAACTCCAACTGCCGGCGCTGGTAGACCTCAAAGACGGGGCGCGGGCAGGCGCCGAACGAGCCGTGGTTGAGGAAGACGACGTCCGGGTCAAGCAGGAACAGCGACCGGAGACGGTTGGCCATAAGGGCTTGCGTTGCGATCCGGGCGGGCGCCGCTCACGCCGCCGGCATCATGCCGCCGGCACACTGGCGCGCAGCACCCGCGCCGGCTCCCGGGGCCGCAGCGCGTAGACGCCGGCCGCAGCCGGGACGACGACCGTATCGAAACGTCCCAGCGTGATCCGCTCGGCGCCGCAGCTCACCTCGGCCCGGCCCGCAATCACGGTGAGCGCGTGGAAGCTCTCGCCGCGCGTGTCGAACGGGCGCGGCCCGTTCGTGGCGGTCAGAACCTCCAGCGCGAAGTACGGGCACGTGATCAGCAGCCGCTCGTCGTCGGGCTGCAGGTCGGGCGGCGGCACGATCCGGCCGCCGGCCGCCGGGTCGGTCACCGCCAGCGACTGCTCAAGGTGCAGCGGCCGGCCGGCGCTGGCGGGCCGGCCCCAGTCATACACCCGGTAGGTCAGGTCCGAGGTCTGCTGGACCTCGTAGACCAGCAGGCCGGGCCCCAGGGCATGCAGGGTGCCGGCCGGCATGAAGACCGTATCGCCGGCCCGGACGGCGTGGCGCGCGGACAGGTCCGCGACCGTGCCGCCGCGGATGGCGTCCGCCAGGGCCGCCCGCGTGGCGCCGGGCCGGAGGCCGGCGATTAACTGCGCGCCCTCGGCCGCTTCGAGGATGTGCCAGGCCTCGGTCTTGCCGAAGTGGCCGGGCCCTTCCATCGCCGCGGCCTGCGCATCATTCGGGTGGACCTGCACCGAGAGCCAGGCCTGGCAGTCCAGGAGCTTGATGAGCAGGGGGAAGCGCGCGCCGGTCCGGGCCAGGGCGCGCGCGCCCAGCAACGCCGCGCCGCGCTCGGCGGCGACCTCGGCCAGGGTCCGGCCGGCAAACGGGCCGGCGGCGACCCGGTCCCCCTCGTAGACCACCCAGGCCTCGGCGGTCACCTGTTCGGCCGCGGGGTTCAGGCGCCGGCCGCCCCAGACGTAATGGCGATATTCCGGGATGAGCTGGAGAAGGTGCTGCATCGGGGTCCGCTCAGCCGCGAATGATGGCCAGCACTTCGTCGCGCTTCTGCTCCATTGTGGCGCGGTCCATGGCCTCCAGGTTGAGGCGCAGGAGCGGTTCGGTGTTGGAGCCGCGCACATTGAAGTGCCAGTCCGGATAGGTAACCGAGATGCCGTCCAGGCGCTCGATCTGACCGTCGGCGTAACGCTCGGCCAGGGCCGCCATCCTGGCCGGACCATCCGCCACGGTCGAGTTGATCTCGCCGGAGATGAAGTACTTGGACTCAAGCGGCGCCAGCAGCCCGGACATGCGCTTCCCGGTCCGGGAGAGCATCTCCAGGACGTACAGCGACGGGATCAGGCCCGAGTCGGCGTAGTTGAACGCCTGGAAGTAGTAGTGGCCGGAGACCTCGCCGCCGAACAGCACGCCCTCGTCCGCCATGCGGCGTTTGATGAAGGCGTGGCCGACGCGCTCCATCAGCGGCGTGCCGCCGGCCGCCCTGACTTCGTCCGGCACCGCCCAGGAGGCGCGCACATCGTAGACGATCTTGCCGCCCGGCTGTTTGGAGAGCAGGTAGCGGCCGAGCAGGGCGGTCATGAAATCGCCGGGCACGAACTCGCCGCGGTCGTCGATGGTGAAGAAGCGGTCGCCGTCGCCGTCGAAGGCGAAGCCGACCGCCGCCCCTTCCTCCACCACCCGGCGCTGCAGCTCGGCCCGGTTCTCGGGCTGGAGGGGATCGAGGCCGTGGTTAGGCAGGTTCCCGTCCGGCTCCAGGTACAGGCCCACCAACTGCACCGGCAGCCGGCTGTAGACGCGCTGGAGGATCGGGCCGACCATGCCGTTGCCGGTGTCGGCCACCACCTTGAGCGGTTTGAGGGCGCCGACGTCGATGAGGCCCAGCACCGCTTCAACGAACTGCTCGGAAAGGTCGAGCGCGCGCATCTCGCCGCGCACGTCCGGTTTGGGCGCGAAGGCGTCCGTTTCGATGAGGCGGCGCAGGTCCTGGATGCCCTCGGCCCCGCTGAGCAGGTAGGGCATCTGGCGCACCATCTTGAAGCCGTTGTACGCCTTGGGGTTGTGCGAGGCCGTCACCATGATCCCGGGGTGCTTGAGCCGGGCGCAGGCGAAGTAGTACTGGTCGGTGCTGACCATGCCGATATCGAGGACGTCGGCGCCCTGGTCGCGCAGGCCGGCGGTGACACGCTCGAACAGGGCCGGGCCGGAGAGGCGCATATCGCGGCCGACGATGACGGTGCGGGCCTCCAGAAAAGTGGCGAAGGCCCGGCCGATGGCATAGGCCGTGTCCTCATCGAGTTCCGAGGGGTACAGGCCGCGGATATCATAAGCCTTGAAGATGGCGGGGTTGACGCGCATAGGGCGATCCTCCAGAAGTGAAGTCAGGCAGGGCAGCCGGGGAGCGAGACGGTTTGATTGTACTGCCTCAGGCGCGCGGCGGGGAGAGATGGCGACAGGACGCGGGCCGCTTACAGGCGCCGGCGCAGGCGCACGACGACGAAGACCACCACGATCAGGCCGAGGACCGGCAGGGCGCTGGCCGCCCCGATGAGCAGGTAGTCGGTCTCCCCGTACACGGTGACAGGCGGGCCGGGCGTGATCGCCGGCCGGGTGGCTGTGGGCGAGGCCGTCGGCGCCGGCGTCCCGGCCGGCCCCTCCGGGGTGCGGGTGGCCTGCGCCGGCGGCCGGGTGGGGAGGCCCGGCGGCGCCGTCGTCGGCGCGTCAACGACGCGCGAAGCGTACCAGACCCGATACTGGGCGTTCCGCGAATCCGTATTGAACGCCGTCGCCTTGTCGCGCGTGAACCAGACCAGTTGCAGTTCGTTGCCGTTGCGCAGGGCCAGGCGCGGCCACTCGGGCACGTCGTTCGGGAAGGTGGCGACGAGTTTCGGCTCGGACCAGGCCGCGCCGTCCCAGGTCATATGGATCAGGTCCAGATCAGGCTGGTCCTCGGCGCGCCGCCCGACGAAAACCAGGTGCAAGCGGCCGGCGCTGTCGGTGGCCATCGTGTAAGCGTCCAAAGGCGTCGGATATATCTGCAACCCCCCCAACACCCCCGGGATACGCTCAGGAGCGGACCAGGACCGGCCCGCATCCACTGAGACCTGATAGTACAGCCATTCCTGCTCGGGCTGAGCGCTCAACCAGACGACCACCAATTGATCGGCGCCCGCCTGACCAACGACAGGGTGCTTGGATTCGCTGGCGGCCGTCTGCGTCAGCGCCTGACTGAACTCCAACGGCGTCGACCAGTTGGCGCCGCTATCGTAGGAGGCCGCATACTGCACCACAGACTGAGAAAGCAATTGGCCCAGCGAGCCGCCCAGACCAGACTCCCAAACCACATGCAAGTTGTCGTCTGAGTCGATCAGGAGCTGGGGTTTGACCGAACCGGTGCGGGCGACCGAAACGTCCTTCGGCTCCGACCAGGTGAGCCCCTTATCATCCGAACGGCGATGAAAGACGTGGTAACAGATCGGGCAGCTGTTGGAAAAGATGTTCTCGGTGTAGATCAGGTGCAGGCGGCCGCGCGAGTCGGAGGCCAGGCGCGAATAATAGGCCGGCTCGCCGGTGCCCACGGTCTGGACCGGCGTCCAAGCGCTGGACCTGTCGGCCGCCTCGCTGTACGCGCGGGAATAAAAGATGTCGAAATAGTCGGTGAAGGTCAGGTGGATCTGGCTGGCGGCATCCACCAGCAGAGCCGGACGTGTGGCGGCGCTTTCACCCGGCCCCGGCTGCGCGACGACGAAGATGTCGTTGGGCACACTCCACGTCGCGCCATCGCGGCTCACCGCATGAAACACGGCGTCGTAATCCACCCGGCCAGCCACAACGCCCGAGGCCCAGACGACATGGATAGCGCCCTCCAGGTCCACGGCGACATCCGGGAACCAGGCGAACTGCCCGAGCGGGGAGATCTGGATCGGCTCGGGCCAGGCCTGGTCCTGCGCGCGCGTCGGCTGGGACCAGCCCAGCCACAGCGCCGCGACCAGCGCCAGGCAGAACCGGGTAACAAACGACTTGGCGGCAGACCACATGGTTAGATCACCTGATGACCTGATAGACGGCGGTCTGGCCGCCGCTGTGGACCGGCTTCAGATACGGGGCCTGCGCCGGATCAAAGGCGCCCAGGGCGCGCTCCGCGGGCCCGACAAATACATAGTCTACACCGTATTCAGCCAGGACGGCCCGGCGTCGGGCGTCGGCCGAAGCAGAGTCGAAGAATTCCTGGACCAGCTGCTCTTTGGTATAGAAATCTACCGTCTGCGCCCAGTGCGCCAGGAAGGCGTGCGCGCCGGTGAGCGCCGGGACGTACTGGCCGATCGTCAACGACGCCAGCACCACGTCACCGGGCCGGACCTGCCCCTCCAGCCAGCGCAGCGCCGCCGTTTCGTCGGTCTGCAGATAGTAGGGATAGGTGTGCCGGCTGAGGTCCAGGAAGCGCCAGCCCCACAGGTACAGGTTGGTGGGGATCACGACGGCCAGGAGGCCGGCTACCAGCGCCAGCGGCAGGCGGCGGGCGTCCCAGCTGCGCCGCTTCATCCAGGTCTCTGCCCACGGCAGGACGTGCTTGAACAGGCCCTGCGTCGCCAGGATGGCGATGGGCACCTGCCAGCCGTTCAGCATCTTGATCTGGTAGTTGGTGGGCAGATAGACCAGCAGCAGGTTCGCCCAGAACCAGGCCTTGAGGAACAGAGCGTCGTCCGCCACGCCGCGCAGCCTGAAGACGCCGTCCTTGAAGAGCGTGAAGAGCGCCAGGAGGAAGGCCGGCCCCATCAGCACGGGCAGCAGGAGCGGATTGGGCGTGAATACGCCGGCGTTGTCGAACTGCGCCAGCACGTCGCGCCAGATCGGGTCGAGCGAGGTGAGCAGGGCCGAATACAGGCCGGGCCAGGCGGACAGCGCGCCCAGGATCAGGCCGGACCAGGCCAGGAACGCGGGCAGACGGCGGTCGCGGACGGTCTTGAGCAGGCCGTAAGCGCCCAGCAGGCCGTACACCAGGAACAGGTCGTAGGCGTGCTGGAACCCGAGAAAGAGCGTCCACAGGCCGGCGGCCACGGCGTAACGCCATTGCCCCCTGACCTCGCCGCGCAGGATCAGGTCGAACGCAAACATATACAGCGCCGCGCCCACCAGGTGCGGGGTCGCCAGCATGGCGTAAAAGCTGTTCGGCTCGACGATGAAGATTAGCAGGTTGATCTCCAGCGGGTACTCCCAGCCGAACAGGTACTTGAACACGATCAGCAGCCAGCCGAAACCGGAGGCGAACACCGCCGTCAGGAAGGCCGTCCCGCGCTGGAGCCGGCCGTCCAGGAACCACGCGCACAGCCGATAGAGCACCAGCATGAAGGCGGCCGTCGCCGCCACACGCAGCACCTGGAACATGGCGGCGTAATCCCAGCCCAGCAACCGGCCGGCCTTCGCCAGCAGCCACCACAGCAGGTTGAAGAAGATCGGGGCGTTCGGCTCCGGGGTAAGCGTGTTGACGGCCAGGTGGGCGTCCGAGAACTCCCGGAACCAGGCGAAGTACTGCGCGTGGTCGGGCACGTTGACCATGATGCCCATGTACTGCCAGCCGGGCGGCGCACTGGCGTAGGCGTAGAGATACGGCAGGCTGGTGACGACCAGGACGCCGGCGATTAGGGCCAGCACAAAGCGCCACTCGCCGGCCGACACGGCGCCGCGGGGAAGGGGGGCCTGATCGCTCATGGCGCTCAGCGGCTGACGGGTTGCGCGTCCGGCAGAGGGCGGGCCGGCAGCGTTGCCCGCCCGATCAGGAACCAGGCCGTCGCCGCTGCGCCCCACAGCGCCGCCAGCGGCAACAGGCCCAGCGGCCCGCGCAGGCCCAGCAGCGTGCCGGCGTTGCGGGCGATATTGCCGGCCAGCCAGTTCGGCAGCGCGTACTCGACCAGCGGGTTGAAGAGCGTATCGGGCGGGAAGGCCTGCTCGGCCAGCGTCAGGCCCCAGGTGGCGGCCAGCGACCAGGCGAAGGCCGGAGCCGTCAGGAGCCGGAAGACCGGGCGGTCGCCCCAGGCGCGGAAGGCGAAGGCCGCGCCCAGCGCGAAGAACGGCAGCATCGGCAGCAGGTAACGCGGGCCGACGGCGAAGCCGCCCCACCACATGCCGGACGAGGCGTTGAATAAATAGATCCCCAGGCTGATGGCCACAGCCACGCCCCACTCGGCGCGGGCCTGGCCGGAGCGCCACCACAGCCAGAAGCCGGGCGCGGCCAGCAGCAGCCAGGGCGCCAGCACGAACAGGCCGCGGAACAATCCGAACGTGAGGCCCCACAGCGCTTCCACCGAGGGCAGGGTGAGGCTCATGAAGCCGGTGTGATGCTGGGTCTGCCAGAGCTCGGAGTAGTTGTAGCCCAGGTTGAGCGGGCCGCCGAAGATGGCGTTGTTGTACGCCATCCAGCCGGCCGCCACGACCGCGGCCGAGAGCGTCACCCAGGCCAGGTCCAGCGGGCGGCCGAGCCGGTAGAGGCGGTAGGCGGTGTAGAGGTACAGGCTCCCGGTCATCACGGCCACCGGGTACTCGGTGACTACGGCGTACGCCAGCAGGACGCCGATAGCCAGGAGCGCCGGGACGCCGGGCGAGCGGCGTGCGGTGGAGACCCAGTAGAACGCCGCAAACAACAGGGCCGCGCTCAGTTGATGCCCGTACATGGTGTTGGCGTAGGCGTAGGCCGGGGTGAGCAGGCCATAGCCCAGGACGACCGCCAGGCGCGCGCCTGGCCCGGGCAGGCTGGACGCCAGCCACAGATACAGCAGGGCGCACAACAGCGCCGTGGGGATAGCGCCGACCACGGCCGCGATCGCCACCTGGGCCAGCGCAAAGCGAACTTTTTGCGCGTCCACGCCGGTGCCCTCCGCCCGCAGGGTGCCCTGGAAGGCGGCGCTGTTCTGCAGGCGCGCAGTCAGCGCGTCAAAGACAGGCAACTGACGCAGCGCCGCGTAGACCGGGATGCCCAGGAAGGCGACGCCCGGCGCCTTGTCGCTGTAGTAATGGCCGTCCACCCTGGCGTAGTCCACGGTCGTCCCCAGGTACTTATCGATCTGGAAGGTGCCGTCGTCCACCACGGCCACCACCATCTTCAGGCGCGAGTCCTGGTTGGGGTCCGCCCAGCGCGGGAAGACATACAGGTAGGTGACCAGCAGCAGGGCGAAGACGGCCAGGGCCGTCCGCCGTTCGCCGGATACGCGCACTTTGCCGTTCATAGATCAGTCCTATCACGCCGCCGGGGACGCCGCGCCGTGATACAGGGCCTCCAGCGGCCGGCAGGCCGCGCGGTAGTCGTAGACCGTCTCGATCAGGCGCCGCCCCTCCCGGCCCAGCGCGTCGGCCAGCGCCCGGTCGTTGAGCAGGCGCAGGGTTTCGCGCGCGAAGGCCTCGGGCGTGTCCGCAATCAGGACATGCCGGCCATGCTCCACGGCG
>DAOUAB010000011.1:0-8036 GCA_034434015.1 Anaerolineales bacterium | reverse complement strand
CTCCAGGTCAACGGCCTGGGCGGCCTGAACGGCGTCGAGCCGGCGCCGTAGCCGTAGGAACCGACCTCCGTGGAGCTTCAAATTCATTGTGACCCGTCCGTCTTTGAGGCGCTCAAAGACGAGTGGAACGCTCTGCTCGCGCGCGGCGTGTGCCGGGTGCCGTTCCTGCGCGCCGAGTACCAGGGCGCCTGGTGGGCGCACCGCGGCGGCGGCGAGTGGCCGGAGGCTGAACTGGCCGTGGTGACGGCGCGCGAGGCCGGCGCGCTGGTCGGCGTGGCGCCGCTGTTCGCGGCCCGCAACCGGGACGGACGCCGCGCGCTGCTGCTCGTCGGCAGCATCGAGATCTCCGACTACCTGGACCTCATTGTCGAGCGCCGCCAGGCCGACCGCTTCTGCCGGGCGCTGCTCGAGCGCCTGACCGCGCCGGATGCGCCGGCCTGGGACGTGCTGGACTGGTACAACCTGCCGGCCGTCTCGCCGACGCGGGCGGCGCTGGCCCGGGCGGCGGCGGCGCGCGGCTGGGCGGCCACGGAGCAGGTCCTGGAGCCGGTGCCCGCCATCGCCCTGCCGGGCGATTGGGAAACTTACCTGGCGACGATGGTGGAGAAGAAGGAGCGCCAGGAGATCCGGCGCAAGCTCCGCCGCGCCGAGGCCAGCGAGGACAGAGTCAGCTGGCACATCGTGGACGGCGCGCGCTACACGCCGGAGGCCGGCGAGGCCTTCCTGGACCTGATGGCGCTCAGCGAGGACAAGGCGCGCTTCCTCACCCCGGTCATGCGCGACCAGTTCCGGGCGACGCTGCGCGCCGCCGCCGAGGCCGGCTGGCTGCACCTGGCGTTCCTGACCGTGGGCGGCGTCAACGCCGCCGCCTACCTGAGCTTCGACGACGGCCGGCGGCTGTACGTCTACAACTCGGCCATCGACCCGCGCTTCGGGGCGCTCTCGGTGGGCTGGGTGCTGCTCGGCTACCTGCTGCAGTGGGCGATCGAGAACCGGCGCGCCGAGTTCGACTTCATGCGCGGCGGCGAGGACTACAAGTTCCGGTTCGGGGCGGTGGCGAACGCGATCTATCGCGCGCAGGTCAGCCCGCGCCTGTCGGCGGCGGAGCTGGGGGGCGAACCGCTCCGCGAGTTCAACGCGCAGGAAGCCGAGTACTTCCCGGGCGGCGGCTAGGCCGCCACCTCGCTCCCCAGCCGGCGCGCCGGCCGGCTGAGGGCGTTCTTCACCTGGGCGGCGAAATCGTGGTGCGAGATCGGCTTGGCCAGGAAGCCGTCGGCCCGCATGGCCTCGGCGCGCAGCCGGTTCTCGCCGGTGCGCCAGGCGGTGATGAAGATGATCGGCGCGTTCGTGATCGGCGTCAGCCGGTCGAACACCGCCCAGCCGTCCGTCTCCTCCAGCATCACGTCCAGAATGATCACATCCGGCGGCCGGCTCTGGCAGGCCTCCACGGCGGCGTCGCCGGTCGGGACATATTCGTGCTCGTAACCGAGGATGTCGATCATGTGGCCGAGCAGTTCGGCCATATCGGGGTCGTCGTCGACGATCAGGATGCGCGTCATCGGCGGGAAGGATAACACCAAATCGCTCCCGGCGTAAAGGCCGAGACGCGCACGCGCGCGTCTCGGGGGGCCTTCACGAAATTCGTTCGCCGCCGAAGGGCGTCAGCCCGAACCGGCTGAGCCAACGCGCTTGCGCTTAACCGTACGCGAAGCGCTCCTCCTTCCAGACGTCGGCTTCGTTGTGGTAGCCGGCCTGTTCCCAGAAACCGAGCCGGTCCCGGGACATGAACTCCAGCCCGCGCAGCCACTTGCCGCCCTTCCACAGATACGGGGTCTTATGCGCGGAGCCCGGGATGTGGCCGACGACGCCCCGGAGGGGATAACCGTGGTCCGGGCTGAGCGGCTGACCGTCGAAGTGCGTGGCCAGCAGGAAGTTCGGCGCCAGGGCCACCTCGAGCGGGAGGTTCACGGTGAAGCCGTACTCGCAGTGCTGCATCAGGTGCCGGGCGGTCGGTTTAAGCCGGATCAGGCCTGCATCCACCAGCGTCTTGAGGGAGACGCCCTCCCACTCGGTGTCGAACTTGCTCCAGCGCGTCACGCAGTGCAGGTCCATCTTCACCCGGGTGCGCGGGAGCCGGTTGAACTCGTCCCAGGTCCAGGTCACCTCCTGCTCCACCTCGCCAAAGACGCGCAGGTTCCAGGTCGCCGGGTTGAAGGGCGGCACCGGCCCGTAGTGCAGCACCGGGAAGCGGTTGGTCAGCGCCTGGCCGGGGGGCAGGCGGCCCTCCAGCTTGACCCGTTCTTCTTCTTCCCGTCGCCCGAAAAGTCGATCCAGCATCCCAAGCTCTCCTTGCTCGCAACCTGCCCAATAGACCAGCGACCCGAGCGTTTGTTACAGGCGGCCGCCGTTCGACGGCCGTCGCCGTTCGACGGCCGTATCCCGATTTCGGTGTCGTGGCGTTGGGGCGCGCCCCGGCCGGTGGGCAATGGCGCAAAACCCGAATGACCCGTTCGACGCTACCGGCCCGGCCGGGCGCGCTCAGCCCGTGAACAGCGGCAGGTGCCCCAGGGCGATGATATTCTCCCACTGCGAGCGCTCGCCCTCGGTGAAGATGGCGGCCTCCGCCACAACCTGGGCGCCGGCCTTGCCCAGCACCAGGCGCATCCCCTGCAGCGTGGAGCCGGTGGAGATGACGTCGTCCACCAGCACCACGCGCTGGCCCCGGACGACCTGGCGGTCCTTCTCGTCCAGGTACAGCGTCTGCGGCTTGCCGGTGGTGATGGAGAGCGTCTCGGCCTGGAGGGTGTCGCCCATGTAGGGTTTGTAGGACTTGCGCAGGACGACGTACGGCTTGCGCGTCTGGACCGCCAGCGCATGGATGAGCGGGATGCTCTTGGCCTCGGCCGTCACCAGCGCCCCGTAGTCGACGGCGGCCAGCTTCCCCGCCAGCGCGCGGGCGGCGGCCTCCACCAGCTCGGTGTCGCCGAGGATATTGAGGACCGCAATGCGCAGGCCGGGTTTGACCTCGAACAGCGGCAGGTGGCGCGTGAGGCCGGCCACCTCGACGGCATAAGTCTCGCGTGTAGCAGGCATGGCATACTCCTGGATGCGTTGGCCGGGATGATTTTACCGTAACTCCCGGCCGGTCCCGGCCCCAACCTTTTCCGGGCTTTCGGGATACTTATAGGTAGAAGGCCTTCGATCACCTGACGGAAAGGAGGCGAGTGGAAGAACGACATGCGCTGGCCCGCCTCAGGCGCGGCGACCTGCACGGGCTGGAGCCCCTGGTGCGCGCTTATCAACTGCGCGCGGTCCGGGCCGCGGCCCTGATCGTGCGCGACCGGGCGCTGGCCGAAGACCTGGTGCAGGCGGCCTTCATCCGGGCGGCTGAACGCATTGCGCAGTTCGACCCGGACCGGCCGTTCGGCCCCTGGTTCCTGCGCAGCGTCGTAAACGACGCGCTCAAGGCCGCGGCGCGGCGCGAGCGGCACATCTCGCTCGACGGCCCGCTGGCCAGCGACGACGTGACGCTGGCCGATCTGCTGCCCGACCCCTCCCCCGGCCCGCACGACGCGGCCGAGGCGGCGGAGACCCAGCGCGCGGTCTGGGAAGCGCTGGGCCGGCTCTCACCCGGCCAGCGCGCCGCCATCGTCCTGCGCTACTACCTGGACTTGAACGAGGCGGAGATGGCGGCCGAACTGAAGGCGGCGCCCGGCACGGTCAAGTGGCATCTACATCAGGCCCGCCAGCGCCTGCGTCTTCTCCTGCGTCCCCTGGCACCCGAGCGCGACCAGCGCCCGGAGGGAAGAGGCTGACATGCATCACGATCTACGGCTTCAGCGCGCGTTGCAGCAACTCGCCGAGCAGGTCGTGCCCGACGACGTCGACCTGTGGCCCGCCCTCCAGGCGCGGTTGCGCTCCGACGATCAAGGAGCGTTTCGAATGAATACCCCCCTCCGCCAACGGCGCCGGCCCTGGCTGGCGCTCTCGATCGCCATGGCCCTGTTGGGCCTGGCCGCCCTGCTGCTGACGCCGCAGGGCCTGGCCCTGGCTCAGCGCCTGTGGCTGTTCTTCACCCCCGCCGCCGAGCCCGCGTTCCCGGTCCCGGCCTCGGCCGGCGCCCCCGACGCGCTCGCGCCCACCGCCGAACCGCCGGCCGGCCTGGCCGGCTGCGAGGGCCTGACCGGCGCGGCGGCCATGACCTGCCAGGCGGAGCAGGCGGAGGCCGCGCTCGGCTTCGACCTGAGGACGCCGACGGCCGACCTGCCCGGCCTGGAGTTCGTGTACGGCCAGGTGAACGCCGACCAGCGTGTGGCGACGCTGGTCTACAACGCTGTCGGCGGCGGCGCGGGCCTGTCCATCAGCCAGGGCCGGGGCGACCTCGACTCGGTGGTCTGGGAACAGGTCCCGGCTGAAGCCGCGGTCGAGAAAGTCACCATCAACGGCTTTGAGGGCGAATACGTGCGCGGCACCTTCGTGGTCTACGCGGGCGCCGCCGAGGCTGTCTGGAACCCGGACGCGCCGGTGCAGCGCCTGCGCTGGCGCGAGGGCGGGACGGTATACGAGATCAGCCTGATGGGCGAGGTCGAGGCCGTCGAATACCTGGACCAGGCGGGCCTGATCGCCCTGGCCGAAAGCCTGCGGTAGCCGCGCTCCGGCGGCCGGGCCGCGCCCCAAAACGCCCCCTTTCGCCCCGGCGCGTGTGCGCCGGGGCGAGCTTGTTTAACCGGGTTGACACGCGCCCACCCTCGATGTATGATTAGACAAATATCTAATCAATCAGGCGGATGTATGAGCGATCCCAATCCCGAGTTGACGCGCTTCTTCAAGGCCCTGGCCGACGGCACGCGGCTGAAGATCGTGGGCCTGCTGGCGCGCGAGAGCCTGACCGGCGAGCAGCTGGCCGCGATGCTGGCCGTCAAGCCCGCCACGGTCTCGCACCATCTGGCCCGACTGGCGGAGGCGGGCCTGGTGGAGGCCGAAGGCCAGCGCGGCCGCGAGAAGCCTTACCGCCTGCGGCTGGATGCCGTCCACGGCCTGGCCCAGCGGTTGCTGGCCCAGGAGACCCTGCCGCAGACCGCGGCGGGCGTGGACGTGGAGGCCTTCGACCGCAAGGTGGTCCGCGACTTCTCGCGGCGGGACGGCTCGCTCAAGGAGATCCCGGCCCAACAGAAGAAACTTCAGGCGGTGCTGCGGCACATCGCCCGCAAGTTCGAGCCGGGCAAAGTGTATAACGAGAAGCACGTCAACTTCGTGCTGGCGCGCTTCCACCCGGACGTCGCCAGCCTGCGCCGGGCGCTGGTCAGCTATCGCCTGCTGGCCCGCGACGCGGACGGCCGCCAGTACTGGCGGCCGGAGGTGGAGGCGGTCCAGGCGCAAGCGGCCGCAATCGAAAAACGCGAGGCCCCGATGTCTCAAGTTGATGAAGTGACAGAGGCCGTGAATGAGCCGGAGCTCGAGGTGTTCTTCAGCACGCTGGTGGACACCAACCGGCTGGCGATCGCGGGCCGGCTGGCGCGCGGAGACTGCACCACCGAGCAACTGGCCGCGGAGCTGGGCCAGAAGCCGGCCGCGGTCGCGCGGCACCTGGCGACGCTGATGGGCGCCGGCCTGGTGAAAGCGGAGGCGCGGCCGGGCGGCGCGCGCTACGGGCTGCGCTGGGAGGCGCCCCGGGCGCTGGCGGCGCGGTTGGCGGCGCGGCCGCCGGCGCCGGAGCTGCCCGAGTCGCTCGGGGCCGACGACCAGCGGGTGCTCAAGAACTACCTGACAGCGGACGGCCGTTTCCGCGAGCTGCCGCTGCAGGAGAAGAAGATGCAGGCGGCGTTGCGCTACGTGGTGCGCGCCTTCGAGCCGGGGCGCCCGTACACGGAGAAGCAGGTCAATGAGGCGCTGGCGCGCTTCCACAACGACACGAGCGCGCTGCGGCGGCAACTGGTGGACGCCGGCTACCTGCAGCGGACGTCGAGCGGCAGCCGCTACTGGCTGAGCGAAGCTAAACCGGCGCCTTGAAGTCGTAGATCCCGTCGCGGAGCGCCCAACGGCGGCCACAGCCCGGACAGTGGAGGTGGTCGCCGTTGTCCGTTAGGTCCAGCGCCCGACACTCCGGGCAGCGGAAGAACCGGCCGGGCTGCGCGTGCGCGCCCTCGCCGGCGGCCCGCGCCCGGACGAACACGCTCGGCGAGAACGGCGCGATCTGGCCGGTGGGCTGGAGCAGGGCATCCAGGGCCACCAGCAGGCCGGTGGGCAGGGCGCGCTTGAGGCGCGGCAGGCGGAGGTACGAGAGCGCGCGGACGGCCTGCACGTCGAACCCGGCCGCGCGCACCCAGCGCAGCATCGCGTCCGGGTGGAAATCGAAGTTGAGGGCGGCGAACTCCACCGGCGCGGGGTCGAACGGGTTCCAGGCCTGGCGCCGCAGCAGCCAGCGCGCGATCGCCTTGAGGTTCCGTTTGTTGGCGAACTCGAGGATGAAGGCCGCGTCCGGCTGGAGGACCTCCCGCACCTGGCGGAGCGCGCGGGGCGCCTCGGCCAGGTGATGGATGACGCGGATCATCGTCGCCGCATCGAACAGGCCGGGCGCGAACGGCAGCCGGTACACGTCGGCGGCGACATAGACGTAGGCCGCGCTGCGCCCCAGCCGGGCCTGCGCCTGCTGGAGCTGCGTGCGCGAGTAGTCCAGCAGCACCACGCGCTGGAAGCCGGCGTAACGCGGCGTGTTCCGCCCCGCGCCCGCGCCCACCTCCAGCAGCAGGCGGCCGGAGGCTGGCAGCAGGGCCTTGAGCGCGCGGGCCTCGCTCCGATCCTCGTAGGCGCGCCCGCCGGCGTCCCAGAAAGTGGCCTGGTAGTCCGAGCCCTCGTAATCGCAGACCGGCGGCCGGTCGGGCGCAGGCGGCCGGGTCATGGCCCGAAGAGCGCCTCGCCCCACGAGCCCGGCAGGCCGTTGAGCAGCGCGTCGTAGGGGGCGACGATGCCGGCCAGCTGTGTGAACGGCGGGTTGAGCTGGGTCTGCGCCAGCGGGATGTTCACCGGCACCTTGAGATTGACCGGCACGCGCAGCACCACCGGCACGGTCTGGCTGACGGGCACGACCAGGGAGAGCTGCACCGGCAGGGCGGTGCCGGGGGGCAGGACGATGTCGGCGGCGGCGTTCAGGGTCAGGCCGCCGCTCTGGATGTTGACGGTGGCGCCGTTGATCACCAGCGGCGCCGTCGTGGTGACGATGGTGCTCTGGTTCAGCGGCAGGTCGAACACCACCGGGATGGTGTCGTTGACCGTGATCGTGTCGTTGACGTCGATGGTCGTGACGATGCTGGCCTGCTGCATCTGGCGGAAACTGTCGTGCAGGCCGCCGACGATGGGCCGGGCGACCCGGTCGGTGATGGTGAAGAGCAGACCGACCAGCCCGGCTATCACCAGCAGCAGGATGACGTTCATGACAAAGGAGAACAGCACCGCAAAGCGCCAGAAATCGCCGACCAGCGGCTGGGGTTCGCGGCGGGTCCGCGGGCGGCCGGCTGGCCGGGCGGCGGGCGAGGGGGGCGTGGAGGTGGTCATCGCGTCTCCTGGGCGGGCAGTTGGCGCGATGATAGCATCCGGCCCCCTCCAAAGCAAACCGGCGGCGCGGCCGGGCGCCTTCGCCGCTGGCGGTCCATCTCCCGGCCGCCGCGCCTGGGCGCAACCATTTCCACCGTCGCCCCGGCGCAGGCCGGGGCCCGGAAGCTCCCGCTCGTCGGCGCGCGTCTGCGCCTGGAGGCCGGCTTTCGCCGGCATGCCGCGGGTGATGGCTGTCTGCCAGGCGGACGGGTCAGCCCCCAGGCCCGAAGGCACCCGCGCGGCCTCACCCGCTGTAGCGCGAGTCGTCGAGCTGCCGGCGCAGTTTCTCCTCCGGGCTCAGCTCGGGGGTCGGCGCCTCGGGCGCGGCGGCGGCCAGCTCGGCGGCCTCGGCCGCCCGCAGGGCCTCCGGGCTGGCGCGGGTGGTCATGGACCACTTCCCGCAGTGGTCGCAGCGGTCGAACCGGCCCACGAAGCTGACGTTGAGG
>DAOUAB010000010.1:0-12370 GCA_034434015.1 Anaerolineales bacterium | reverse complement strand
CTCGGCGCGGCGCTGCAGGTGCTGCTCCAGCTCCCGGCCCCGGCCGACGCCCTCCCGGCCCTGCGCCCGACGCTGGCCCTGACCCACCCCGGCCTGCGCCGCATCTTCCGGTTGTACGTGCCGATCCTGGTCAGCCTGGTGATCACGCAGGCCTCCATTTACATTGGTCTTGGACTGGCCTTCGGCTTCGCGGGCGGCCTGAGCTGGATGCGCTACGCGACGACGCTCTACCAGTTCCCGCTCGGCCTGGTGGCGGTGGCCGTCTCGTCCGCCATCCTGCCGACCCTGGCCGGCCAGGCGGCCGGCGCGCTGCCCGGCGACTTCAAGGCCACGCTCGTCCAGGGCCTCAACCTGGTGCTGCTGCTGATGATCCCGGCCACCGTGGGCCTGTTCGTGCTGGCCGAGCCGATCGTGGGCCTGGTCTTCGGCGGCGGGCGCTTCACGCTCGAGGACACGGCCATGACCGCGGCCGTGCTGCGCGTCTTTCTGCTCGGTCTGAGCTTCGCGGCCGTGGACCAGCTCCTCATCTTCGCTTTCTACGCCCGGCGCGACACGCTCACGCCGTCGAGCGTCGGCGTGCTGAGCGTGGCCGTCTACGTCGCCGCCGCGCTCGCCTTCCGGCCATGGCTGGGCCTGTTCAGCCTGATGCTGGCTGATTCGATCAAGCAGGTGACGCACGCGCTGGTGACCGGCGCCCTGCTCTCGCGCCGGATCGCGGGTTTCGCGGGCACGGGCCTGTGGCCGACACTGGGCCGGATCGTCGTGGCCGCCGCCGGCATGGGCGCGGGCGTGGTCCTGGCCGAGTGGGCGGTGCTGGCGCTGGACCTGCCGGCCGGCCCCGGGCGCGACCTGCTGCGCGTCGCCGCTCCGGGCGCGCTGGGCGTCCTCGTTTACTTTGCGCTGACAGCCTGGCTGCGCGTCGGCGAGGTGCGGCTGCTGCTGGGGCTGTTGCGGCGGGGGCTTCGAGTATAATCGCTTCCGGCGACGGAGGACGAAGGCGCCGGACGCGCGTGTTCGTCGGTCCGCCGTCATCGTCCTCCGCCCGCGGTCCCTCGTGGCATGTCAGACAAACCTTCCCTTCCCCCCGATCTCTACACTGAAGACTATTTCCTGCATGCCTGCGAGGGCTACGAGGAGTTCGCCGAGACGCAGGGCGAGCGGCTCTCACGCCGGCTGAGCGCGGCCTTCGCCGTAGCCGCCGTGCAGCCCGGGATGCGCGTGCTGGACCTGGGCTGCGGGCGCGGCGAGATCGTGCGCCATTGCGCCCGCCTGGGCGCCGACGCCTATGGCGTGGATTACGCGCCGGTCGCCCTCAAGCTGGCCCGCGATCTGGTGCGCCAGGACGCCGACGCCCCGGGCCGCATGGGCCTGGCGCGCTCGGACGCCAAGGCGCTGCCCTTCCCGGATGCCAGCTTCGACCGGGTGCTGATCTTCGACGTGGTCGAGCACCTGTACCCGTGGGAACTGGACCTGTGCCTGACCGAAGTGCGCCGCGCGCTCAAGCCCGGCGGCGCCGTCATCATCCACACCGCGCCCAACGTCTGGTACGACCGCTACGCCTACCCGCTGGTGCGCGCCGTGCGCGTGCTGATGGGCCAGGGCGCGCGCTATCCCAGGAACCCGCGCCTGCTGAATGTGGCCGCCAACGCCGAGGTGCACGTCAACGAGCAGAGCCAGTTCAGCCTGGCGCGCACCCTGCGCCGGAACGGCTTCAGCCAGGTGAAAGCCTGGCTGGAATCTCCGCCGCAGAACCGGCAGGAGAACGCCGTCTTTGCCGCCGCCCGCCGACTGCTCTTCGGCGCGCCGCCGTTCCGCTACTTCTTCGAGCGCGAAGTGTTCGCTGTGGGAAATAAACGATGAAACTGCTCATCCTGGGCGGCACGGTTTTTCTTGGCCGCCACATCGTCGAGATCGCGCTGGCGCGCGGCCACACGGTCACGCTCTTCAACCGCGGACAACGCAACCCGGACCTGTTCCCGGGTCTGGAGAAGCTGCGCGGCGACCGGGGCGCGCCGGACGGCCTGGCGCCGTTGCAGGGCCGCCGCTGGGACGCCGTCATCGACCCATCCGGCTATGTCCCGCGCGTGGTGCGCGCCTCGGCCGAGCTACTGGCCGGGGCCGTGGAGCACTACACGTTCATCTCCAGCCTCTCGGTCTACGCCGACAGCCGGAAGCCCGGCATCGACGAGACCTATCCGCTCAGCCAGCTGGCGGATGAGGCGGTCGAGGCGGTCACGGGCGAGACCTACGGCCCGCTCAAGGCGTTATGCGAGCAGGCCGCCGAGCGCGCCATGCCGGGCCGCGTCCTGAACGTGCGCGCCGGCCTGATCGTCGGCCCGCACGACCCCACCGACCGGTTCACATACTGGCCGGTCCGCGTCGCGCGCGGCGGCGAGGTGCTGGCGCCCGCCCGGCCCGACTATCGCGTCCAGTTCGTGGACGTGCGCGACCTGGCCGGCTGGATCGTGAGCGCGGTCGAGGCGCGCCTGGCCGGCGCCTTCAACGCCACCGGACCGCAGGACGAGGCGACGCTCGGCGAGCTTCTGGACGTCAGCCGGACCGTCAGCGGCAGCGACGCGCGCTTCACCTGGGTGGGCGAGCCGTTCCTGCTGGAGCAAAAAGTGGGGCCGTGGATGGAGATGCCGTTGTGGGTGCCGGACTCCGACCCGGACGCGGCCGGCTTCTCGGCCTTCGACTGCCGCCGCGCCATCGCCGCCGGCCTGACGTTCCGGCCGTTAGCCGAGACCGTGCGCGACACACTGGCCTGGGCGGCCACGCGCCCGGCCGACCACGCCTGGCGGGCCGGCCTCACGCCCGAGCGCGAGGCCGAGTTGCTGCGGCTCTGGCATACACACTAAATTGAACGGCACAGGCGCACAGGCCGCGAACAGCGCTTCGCGCCCCCTTCGCGCTCCCGGCGCGCTTCGAGGTTAATGACCCCGCTTATCTCACGCATCGCCGGCTGCCTGGCCGGGCTCGCGCTCGGCGACGCCCTGGGCACGCCGACCCTGCCAACCCCCGAGGCGACCCGCGCGGCCTTCGGCGGCCCGCTCCGCGCCTTCCGGACGCCCCCGCCCGACCTGGCCTTCTGGCACGCCGGGCTGCGCGCCGGCCAGGTGACCGACGACACACAGGCCGCGCTGGCGCTGGTCCAGGCCGTCATCGGCCGCCGGGCGTTCTCGCTCGACATCGCCGCGCGCGCGTTGGTGGACTGGCTGGACTCGATTGACGCCGACCACACGCCGTACATTGGCCCAAGCACAAAGGCCGCCTATCTCGCCCTGAAGCGCGGTGTGCCGCCGTCCGAGAGCGGGCTGGGCGGGCTGACCAACGGCGCCGCGATGCGCGTCGCGCCGCTGGGTTTCCTGTCGCCCGACCCGGCGGCCGTGGTCCGCCTGGCCGCCTGGTCCGCCATGCCCACGCACCACTCGCCGGTCGGGCTGGCGAGCGCCGCGGCCGTGGCCGGCGCGGTCGCGGAGGCCGCGCGCGGCGGCTCGGTTGAGACCCTGCTCGAGGCGGCGTGCCACGCGGCGACCGAGGGCGCGCGGCTGTACGCCGGCCCGCCGCTCTTCGCCCCGACGCCGGACCTGGCGCGCCGCATCCGCTGGGCGACCGAATTAGTCCCGGCCGGGCATCCGCCCGGGCGCGACCCGGCCGAGTGGCCGCACGCCGTCTGGGCCATGCTGCGCACGCTCTACGATCTGGCCGGGGCCGGCATGGCCGCCCACGAGACCGTGCCGACGGCGTTCGCGCTCGTGCGGCTGGCGGACGGCGATCCCTGGACCGCGGCGCTGCTGGCCGCCAACCTGGGCGGCGACGCCGACACTATCGGCGCCATCGCCGGCGCGGTCTGCGGCGCGTATCGCGGCGTGGACGCCATCCCGGCCGAGGCGCTGGCGACCCTGGAAGAAGTCAACGGCCTGAACTTTCGCCAACTGGCCCAGGACTACCTCGCCGTCATTCAGGCATGGCTTTGAACCACAACGACGCGAAGAGCGCAAAGCGTGCTTTGCGCCCTTCGCGGTGAAACCCGATGCAGACCTTCGTCACCCTGGGCGACCTGATCGCCGACCTGTACATCGGCCTGGAGCAGTTCCCGGTCCTGCCCGCGCAGCACCAGAACGTCTCAGGCCTGGCGCTCGGGCCGGGCGGCTCCGGCAACGCGTTGATGGCGGCGGCGCGGCTCGGGCTGCCGGCCGTCGCCCTCGGCAGCCTGGGCGACGACTGGGTCGGGGAGCGCGTGCTGCGCCTGCTGCGCGCCGACGGCGTGGACGTGAGCCAGGTCCTGGCAATCCCGGAGGCGACGACGGCGACGGCGGTGGTGCTGCGGGCCGAAACCGGCGAGCACGTCTTCCTCGGTTACTACGGCGCGCATGGGCCGGCTGAACTCCCGGCCGCCTGGAAGACCAGGCTGGAGACGGCCGGGGCGGTGCTGGTGGACGGCTGGACGTATTTCCACGACGAGCCGGCCCTGATCCGCGCGGGCGCTGACGCTGCGGCTAAGGCAGGTGTGCCGGTGCTGTTCGATCCCGGCCCGCAGGCGGCGGCCATCGACCGCGACTGGCTGGGGGCGCTCCTGCGCTGCGCGAGCGTCGTCCTGCTGACCGAGGACGAGCAGCGCGCGCTGGCGCGTGAACTGGCGCGGGCCGATAGCGAGCGCCAGGGGCCGGCGCGGGCCCTGATCGTCAAACGCGGCGCGCAGGGCTGCACCCTTCAGGCGGACGGCCGCACGCTGGACTGCCCCGGCTATCCGGTGCCGGTGCGCGACCTGACCGGCGCGGGCGATTGTTTCGCGGCGGCGGTCGCCTGGGGGATAATCACGGGGCAGCCGTGGGACGTGACCGGCGCCGTCGCCAACGCCGTCGGGGCGGCCAAGGTGCAGAAGATCGGCTCGGCGCTGGCCGCGCCCACGCGCGCCGAGGTGGCGGCGATTCTGCGCGCGCACCGGCCCGACCTGGCCGGCCGGCTGGCGTCATTGTAGAGACGGCCCGACGGGCCGCCTCCACAATGACGTGATTACGACGCAAACAATGGGATCGTCTGGCCCACGCCGCGCTGGACCGCCAGCTCGTAGACGCGCACGGCCGTGGCCAGGTCCCAGGCCGCGATGCCGTGCGACTCGAACAGCGTGATCTCGTCCGCCGACGAGCGGCCGGCGGCCCGCTGGCTGACGATGTCCGCGAACTCGATGACCGCGTCCCACGTGATCAGGCCCTCGTCCACGGCCGCTGCCAGGTCCCCGCACTCCAGCCGCGCCTGCTCCAGCGAGTCCACCGCGATGCGCCCGCAGCGGGCCACGGTCTCGCCGTCGATCTCGCGGCGCTTGAGGTGATTGCTGCCGGCGGCGTTGATGTGCGTCCCCGGCGCCAGCCAGCGCCCGTCGAACACGGGCTGGCTGGAGGACGTCATCGTCACCACCACGTCGGCGCCCTCCACCGCGGCGCGCGGATGGTCCACGGCCTCGAGGCGCGCGCTGACCTGCGGCTGCATCTCGCGCACAAATTCGGCGCGCTTCTCGGCGCTGCGGCTGTAGACGCGCACGGTCTGGATCGCCCGCGCCGCGCACACGGCCAGCAGCTGGGTGCGCGCCTGGCCGCCGGCGCCGATCAGCCCCAGCGTGCGCGCGTCCGGGCGCGCCATGTACCGGGTCGCCACGCCCGTGGCCGCCCCGGTGCGGAGCCGGCCCAGGTGATCGGCCTCGATCAGCGCCAGCAGCCGCCCGGTCTCCGCGCTGTAGAGCGGGATCAGGAAACTGATGTGCCCACTGAGCGCCGGATAGATCTTCAACCCCAGGACGCCCTGGGCCGGCAACGCCCCGGCCATGTAATGCAACATGCCGTTCTTCAGCGGGATGCGGCGCCGGGGCTGATTGACGCCCACGCCGGCGGCCAGGTCGCGGAAGGCGGACTCCACCGCCTCCATGGCCAGGTCCATGGTCAACAAATTTTTGACGTCGCGTTCCGTGAGCAAGAGCGTCATCGCGCCTCCTACGGCGATTGCCTCAATAACCGGCGGGCGCCCCGAGCGGCTCGGCCGAGCTTGCCGAGGTCCGGTCGAAGGGCACGGGCCTCGACAGGCCGCAACTCAAAACGGCCGCCGCCGGCGCTATCCGCGCCCTACCGCTCCGCCAGCGCCCGGCGCATTCGTTCCAGCGCCTCCATCAGCGTCGCGCGCGGGCAGCCAAAGTTCAGGCGCACGAAGCCCTCGCCTCCCGGCCCGAACGTCGCGCCGTCGTTCAGGGCGACCCGGGCGCGCTGGAGGAAGAACTCGAACGGCGACTCCGGCAAGTCCAGGTCGCGGCAATCCAGCCAGGCCAGATAGGTGGCGTCCGGCACCGTGGTCCGCAGGCCGGGCAGGCAGTCGCGGACATAGGCCACCAGGGTATCACGGTTCGCGGTGAGATAGGCGCGCAGCTCGGCGAGCCAGTCATCCGTCGCCGGGCTGAGCGCCGCCTGCGCCGCGACCAGGCCGGACGAGGCGGCGTGCAGCGTAAACGCGCTGACCACGGCCTGGAAACGCTGGCGCAGCTCCGGGTTGGGGATGATGGCGAAGCCGCAGAACAGGCCGGCGGTGTTGAAAGTCTTGCTCGGCGCGAACAGCGTGACGGTCCGGTCGGCGACCTCGGGCGCGAGCGCCGCCAGGGGCGTGTGCGTCGCGCCGCCCAGCAGAAGCTCGCAATGGATTTCGTCGGAGCAGATCACCAGGCCATGCCGCAGACACACCTCAGCCAGCCGCTCCAGTTCCGTCCGCGGGAACACTTTGCCGGCCGGGTTGTGCGGGTGGCAGAAGAGGAACATCCGCGTGTTGGGGCGGAGCGCGGCTTCCAGCGCGTCGAAATCGACCTCGTAGCGAAGCGTGTGCCCGTCCAGCGCCGGGACCAGCGGCGCGTCATGCCGCTCCAGGCCGACGTTTTTCTGCACATCCAGCATCGGGAAGTAGATGGGCGGCTGCAACAGGTAGCCGTCGCCCGGCGCGCACAGGGCCCGGGCGGCCACGTTGAAGCCGGTGACCAGGCCCGGGATGACGATGACCTCCTTGGAGGTGACGGACCAGCCATACAGGCGCCGCAGGCGCGCGCAGACGGTCTCGATAAGGGCCTCGGACGGAAGCTCATAACCGAAGATGCCGTGCTCCACCTGCGCCCGCAGCGCGTCCAGGACGGCGGGCGGCGCCGTGAAGTCCATGTCCGCCACCCACATCGGCAGAACGTCCGGGTCGTAGAACTTATACTTGATGCTGTTTGTCCCCCGGCGCTCGATGAGGCGGTCGAAGTCGTAACGCATAGCCTTTCTAAAAATCGATTCTACTTCAGGCTGGCCGGCCCCGGTTCCCGGCCGGGGCGCGCGCCGACCGGATCACCGGAACTTCATCGTGCCTGAGTCGATTTGATAACGCTCCAGCGAGGCCCAGTCGATCTCCACCCCCAGGCCGGGCGCGTCGGACAAATCAATGTAGCCGGGGCCGGTGGGCAGGAGCGGCTGCGGCAGGATGAAGTCGCGGCGTTCGGGCGTCCAGGTGGGCGGGTCGAACGGGAATTCGACGAAGGGCGCCGTCGAGACCGCGGCGCAGACGTGCAGGTTGGCGAGCAGCACCAGGCCGTCGCCCCAGGTGTGAGGCGTGTAGATCGCGCCGGCGGCCTGCGCCTCGCCCGCCAGCTGGCGCGCGCGCAAAATCCCCGTGCACCAGACGACGTCCGGCTGGTACACGTCGAAGCAGCCCTGTTTCAGATACTGGCGCAGTTCGGCATACTCGCGGTTGCCCTCGCCGCCCGCGAGGCGGAGCCGGGCGCGCTTTCGCAGCGCGGCCAGGCCGTCGTAATCGTGGCGGTGCAGGGGCTCCTCCAGCCAGAAGACGCCCAGCTCCGCCAGCGCGTCGGCGACCCACAGCGCTGTCTTGAAGTCCCACGGCGCTGAGGCATCCCACGGCATTTGCCAACCCTGGTTGGCGTCCACCAGAATCGGCATGTCCGGGCCGACGGCGTCGCGGGCCGCCGCCACCACGGCGATGTCGCGGCGCACGTCGGCGTCGTGGAAACGGATCTTGAGGGCCGGGTAGCCGAGCGCCTGCACGTGTCGGGCCGACTCCGCGCGCTCGGCCGCCGGCTTGCGTTCCCCGCACGAGGCGTAGAGCGGCACCCGGCGGCTGCGCCCGCCCAGCAGCTTCCAGACCGGCTGGCCCGTGATCTTGCCCATCAGGTCCCACAGGGCCACTTCCAACGGCCACATGCGGCCATAGTGAAACTGAAGGTTGTCCAGGATGCGGACATGGCGCTCGATCTGGAAGGGGTCCTGGCCGAGGAACAGATGCTCATGGCCGGCGAACCCGAGCATGGCGTCGCCTGAGCCGACGCCTTCGTAGTCGCCCGCGCGTACGCGCACCAGCGTATTGGTGAACGTCTGCCGCGGGTTCGGATCCCATGAGGCCAGGAATGGCGGGTCCAGCGCCAGGCGGTAATGCCGGATTTCGATCTGGTCGATGCGCGTCATCGGGAGCCGTCCACAGGCGCCGCGGTCGGCCGCGCGGCCAGCAGCGCGTCTAACCCGAGCGCCCGCAGGCAGTCCGCGCCCGGCGCGCCGGTCTCCGGGTCCCAGCCCATCAATTCGTAATAACGGCGCTTCGCCCAGGCGAACGAGTCCGCGTTGATCTCCACGCCGGCCAGCGGCCCGCTCGCGAAGGCGCGCATCACGCGTCGGGGGAGCCGGTCGTCCTCGGCCGTGAACCCCTCGCGCCGGTTGAACAAGCGGGCCAGGGTCTGCGCGCGCGCGCCGACGTCCAGGATGTCCTGCGGCGTGAACTCGACGCCGGTCACGCCGGAGAGCGCCTCGGCCAGGTGCTCGTAGCGGTAGGGATAGAAGTGGCAGTTGACGGCGCAGTCCTGGAAGTGCATCCAGTTCACTTCCACGTGAAACGCGCGCAGCTTGTCGTCGCTCAACTGGGTCGGCTTCTGCGGCCCGATCTTCTGCTTGAGCACCGAGTTGACGCGGTTCAGGCCTTCGCCTTCGGAGGCGATGTCGGTGTCGTGCATGTTCATCATGTGGTCGGCCCCGACCGGCGCCACCGCGTAACCCACGCCGAGCGCCTGCTTGAGGCGCGGCTCGTGCATGGGCAGTTCCTGATTCTTGACCGTCAGATTGAAGTCGGCGGTGGCCGGGCCAAAGCGCGCGCTCATGCGCGCCACGCCGTCGGCCAGCACGGCCCCGAAACCGTCGCGGCGCGCGATGAGTTCGACCGCTTTCACCAGCAGGTCGCCGTCGCCCCAGCGAAAGGCCAGGCCGCCGGTGTCGGCGGCGGTGATGATCCCGCGCTCGAAGGCCTCCATCGCGAACGCGATCGACGCGCCGGTGGAAATGACGTCCAGGCCGTTGGCGTTGCACAGCTCGGCCGCCTTGCACACGGCCAGGTTGTCCGCCACCCGGCAGGTGGCGCCGAGCGCGGCCATGGCCTCGTACTCCGGCCCGCCATATTCGGGGCGCAGGACCTGGTACGGAGTCTCGCCGGCGTGCTCAAAGACCTGTTTGCAGGCGATCGGGCAGGCCTGGCAGGTGTCCCGATCCTTGAAGAACATCGCGTAATTGCGCTCGCCGGTGAGCGCCGCCCGCTCGTCCCACATCGGGACGGAGAAGTTTTGCGTGGGCAGCGCGCCCAGGTGTCCCCACCAGGCCAGCGAGTCCTGCGTGCCGCGCCCCGGTGCCGTGGCCCACGCCGCCAGGGTCTGGTAGTGGTCGCCCAGCCATTTGGAGACTCGCGTGACGCGCGGCCGCTCGACGACCGGCACGGTGGTGGCGCCGCGCACCGCCACGGCCTTGAGGTTCTTGGACCCCATCAGCGCGCCCAGGCCGTTGCGGCCGGCGGCGCGGTTCACGTCGTGGATGACGGCCGCGTACAGCGCCCGGTTCTCCCCGGCCGGGCCGATCTGGGCGACGCGCACGCGCTCGTCCTCCAGCTCCCGCCGGATGGCGACCTGCGTCGGCCAGGTCTCCAGACCCCAAAGATGATCCGCCGGCCTGATCTCCGGCCTGCCATCGCGAATGAGCAGATAGACGGGAGACGGGGCGCGGCCCTTGATCACCAGCGCATCGTAGCCGGTCCGCTTGAACTCATGCCCCCACCAGCCGCCGGCCTCGCTGGAGCCGAGGGCGCCGGTGAGCGGCGATTTGCCGCCGACGCCGTGCCGGCCGGCCCCGGGCAGGTTGGTGCCCTGCATGATCCCGGGGGCGAAGATGAGCCGGTTGTCCGGGCTGAACGGGTCGGTCCCGGGCGGCAGGTCGCGCAACAGCAGATACGCCACCAGGGCGCGCCCGCCGACGAGCAGGCGGTACAGGTCATCGGGCGGGGTCTCGACATGGACCTCGCCGGTGGTCAGATTGACGTGCAGGATTTTGCCGTGAATGCCGCCGAGCATAGGTTAACCTCTACGCATAGCCTCCCGCCGCCATCACCTCCCGTGGAAGCAGGATGTTGAACCGGTCGCGGATGCGCGCGTCCAATTCGGCGCCGACGATCTCGGGGAAGTGCGTTCTGAGCAGTTCACGCGCCCGACGTCGCGCCCGTTCGCGCATGTCCAGCGCCCCGGCCGCTTCCCAATTGGCGCGCGTGTTGCGGTCGGCGGTGTGGGGGAAATGATACTCGCTGTTCATAAGCCGGATGGTCTGCGCATGGCCAAGGTAGTGGCCGGGGCCGTCGGTGCAGATCTCGTGGATCACCTCCACCGACAGGGTCTCGTCCGTGATCTCCAGCCCGCGCACCAGGCGCATCACCTGCCCGCCAATGTCGTCGTCGATGACGTAGTTCTCGTAGGCCACCGCCAGCAGGCTCTCCAGCATGCCGGCGGCGTGGTGGTTGAACTGCGCGCCGGCCAGCGCCGTGGCCGCCGTGGTCAACCCCTTCTCGAAGCCGGCCTGCACATCCGGCACTTTGCTCTCGGTGATGCCGCACGAGTTGTAGACCGGCAGGCCGTAGAAGTGCGACATCTGCGCCGAGGCGGCGTTCATCAGGGCCAGCTCGGCGCACCCGCCGATCATGCTGCCGGTGCGCAGGTCGGTGACCAGCGGCATGGCGCCCATCAGCAGCGGGTGGCCGGGGCGCAGCAGCTGCACGTACGTGATCCCGGCCAGCTCCTCGGCGATGGACTGCACCAGCGTGCCGGCCAGGGAGGCCGGCGCGGTGGCGCCGCTGAGCGGGGCCGAGACCAGGGCCACCGGCAGGCCGGCGCGCACGGCCGTGGTCAGCGTCTCCACCGTCTCCGGCGCGAAGCGCAGCGGGCTGATGACGTAGCCCAGATTGAGCGAGAAAAACGGGCGCTTGAGGAAGGCCTCCTCCCCGCCCGCCAGGAGCGCGCCCAGCTCCTTCAGCTCAGCGACCTTGGACGCGTAATAGCAGCCGCCCATGACGTGCTTCGTCGTCGCCGTCAGCGCCGCGTAAAAGGTGTTGAGGTCCAGGTCGTCGTTGGCGACGTCGCGCGCCACCACCGGCCGCAGATAGAAATGGATGTTGTCCAGCGCGTCCACCAGCCGGCCGATGTCGTACAGGTCGCGCAGGCGCGACTCGCGCGTCTGGCCGGTCTCCAGGTCCAGCACCAGCACCGCCGCGCCGCCGGTCCCCAGATGGACGCGCTTGCCGCGCAGATGCAGATCGTTGCGGCCGTCCCGGGAATAAAGCACGACATCCCGGTTGGCGCTCAGCAGAGCCGCCTCCACCATCGCCGGCGGGAAAAACACGCGGTTCCGCGCCGGATCGATGCGCGCCCCGGCACTGGCCAGGATCGCCCGGCACTCCGACTCGACCACTTCCACGCCGGTGCGCTCCAGCACGGTCAGCGCGGCGGCGTGGATGCGCTGGACCTGTTCCTCGGTCAGCGGCCGATAACGCCCGCCCTCCAGGCCGGGCGGCGAGATGTTGGGTTGCTTGCGGACGACGCGCTCGCGGCGGGATCGGCGTTCGATGGTGGTCATGTAGAGATCCCATGGCGACGCCCCGGCGGGGCGTCTGTCAATGATGCACAATCCGCCCGAAATTCGGGTCCGTGAACGCCGGGCGCCGGAGCGTGAAGGGCGCGATCGGCAGGTCGCTGCGGCGGTGGAGCGCCAGGTCGCGCAGGGCCTGGCCGATGACGCCCGCGAACTTGTAGCCCTGGCCGCCGGCCGCCGTGACCGCAATCTGCGGATACTCGGGCAGCGTGTCGATGACGAAGTCCTGGTCCGGCGTGTTGTGGTACAGGCAGGTCTTGGTCAGCAGGATCGGGCCGTAGGCGCGCGGGATATGCGCGCGCAGGAAGTCGCTGTAGCGCGCCTCGCGGACCGGGTCGGGGTCGAAGGTGCGCGTCTCGGGCGTCACCTCCGGCCCGGCCAGATGCTGGCCCATCTTGGTCGCC
>DAOUAB010000009.1:0-27442 GCA_034434015.1 Anaerolineales bacterium | reverse complement strand
GTCGGCGCTGAGGCGCGCGCGCTCGTCGTCGGCGGCGGCCAGGAAGCCGGAGCGTTCGTCGAGGCGGGCGCGCAGGCGGTCGGCTTCGGTCTTGAGGGCGGCCAGCAGGCCGACGTGCTCGGCCAGGTCGGCGCTGAGGCGCGCGCGCTCGTCGTCGGCGGCGGCCAGCAAGCCGGCCCGTTCTTTCAAGCGAACGCGGAGCTTCAGGCTTTCGTTTTCGGCGGCCTCAAGGCGGTTTGCCTGAGCGGACAACTCCACGCGCAGCCGGTCGGCGTCCGCCTGCGCGGCGAGGCGCGCAGCGCGCGTCTCCTCCAGTTGCCGGGACAGGGTTTTGCGGCCCTGCTCACAGTCGTCCAGCTGCCGACGCGCCTCGGCCAGGGCGCTGTCCAGGGCCGCCCGCTGCTGGGTTTCGTCGGCCAGTTGTGCGCGCAGTTGGGCGGTCCCGGCCTCCAGCGCCGCGCGGCGCTGCTCCTCATCGGCCAACTGGCCCTGCAGGCGCGCCCGGTCCGCCTCGCTGGTCAGGTAACGTTCACGCAGGCCGCGCAGCGACCGGCGCCAGTACCACCAGTCGATGACCCATTCGATCAGCCAGCCGATGAGAACGCCGACGCCGATCCATAACAGTATCTGCCAGACAATCATGACGCGTGCCTCCCGGGCTGAGGGTCTCGTGAGGGCCGTATCCCGATTTGTGTGTCAAAGCGTTGGGGCGCACGGCCGTGCGCCCCCCAGGGGGGAATTACACAAAACTCGAAAGGCGACCCTTGTGAGGGTCGGTCGGGCGCGGCGCAGCATCGAACAGACCGACGCGCCGCTGGCGTGGGTGTCCACTGGTGCAAGGATGCGCGCTCGGCAGGAGAAAGGCGTCAGCGCCTGATGGGCTAGGGCGCCAACCGAGTCTGATGATACACGATTTCCCCGGCGCGATTGAAATGGAACTCGTCCACAAATTCGGCCCAGCGGCCGGCGGTGTCGTGGATGGCCCAGGTGACGCGCCAGGCCAGGCCGGCGCCCCGCGCGGCGCGGACGGCCAGCGAGGCGGGCTGCCAGCGCGCCCAGGCGGCTTGATAGAGGGCCTTGACTTCGGCCGGTTCGTGCGCCACGCGCGCGCTGGTGACGTGAGAAAAAGTCGGCGCGTAGAGACGCAGCGCGTCGTCCAGGCGGCCGACGCGCAGCGACTTGAAGAAGCGGGCAAGCTCCGGCCGCAGCGCCGTGTCCTCGGCCGGCGTGAGGAAAACCTGGCGGCCCGGCGGCGGCCCGGCCCTCTCTGTTCGCGCCGCGACGCCCCCGGCTTCGGGCGCTGCGCTGGCCGGCGGCTCCACCGGCGCGGCGGCGCCCGGGCCGAAATCGACCGGCTCTGTCGGCTGAGGCCCGGGCGTGGTCGGCGCGCCGGGCTGATCCAGGCCGACTGCGAGCGGCCCTGGCTCGACCGGTCCAGGCCGGGCCTGTTCGGCGGCGGGCTCCGGTTCATCCGCCGGGGCCGGCGCCTCGTCTTCGTTGACGGCGATGGCCAGGTCGAATTCTTCGATGGTGTGCGCCGCGGCCGGAGGCTCGACCTCGACCAGCGCGGGCGGGCCGGCCGGGATTTCTTCGCCGACGGAGGCGGCAAAGTCGAATTCTTCGACGTTGGCGGCGATGGGCGTGATCGGCGCAACCGCCGCGGAGGGCTCGACCGGGGCCGGCGCGACGGGCCAGGCCGCGTCGGCGAACGCCCGCCACTGCGCGCGGAAATCCAGGCGCAGCGGGTTGTGCGGCTCGTCGCCGCGCAGGCCGAGCTGGTCCCACAGCCAGAGGTTGACGGCCGGCAGGCCGAGGGCGTGAGCGTGCTGCACGAACTCGGCCAGGTCGCCGGGGGCCGGCCGCCAGTTCGCCTCGAAGAAGGCCGGGCCGACCGGGACGAGCGGACGAAGCGGCGTCAGGCGGCTAAAGTGGCGCGCCGCCGCCTCCAGGTGGCGGACAGCCTCGCCGTGCCGGCCGGACCAGAACACCTGCGGCAGGTCGAGAGCGCAGGCGCGCCGGAATTCGGCCCACGGGAAGCCGGGGTGCGCGGCCGGCGACTTCCACGACGAGAGCGCCAGCGGCAGGTCGGGCAGGGCGCCGCGCAGGAAGTCGGTGAATTCGGCCGCCTTGCGCGCGCGGCCGGCCAGGTATTCATAGGCGCTGCGGGTTTCGAGGACCAGGCCGCGCAGGCCGGCGGCCTGCAGACCGCGGACGCGGTCGCGGGCGGCCTCCGCCTCGCGCAGGTGATAGGCCTCGACCCACGGCCCCTTAAAGGCGGGCCGGTCGCCGTACAGGCTCTGCCAGCCCCATACGGCCAGGCCGGCGGCGGACAGGCGCGCGGTCAGGTCGCGGGCCAGGTCGCGGCCGTGGGCCTCCACGTTGGCCGGGTCGGCGCCGTCGGCGATTTTGACGATGACGTGGCGGAGGCCGGCCGCCTGGGCGCGGGCCAGGATGGCGTCCAGGTCGCCGTTTTCGCAGGCGGCCACCCGTTGCAGCCAGAGACCTTTGCCAGACAAGGGGAACACGCTGCGGAGTGTAGCACACCTGGCCATCCGGCCCAACTTGCGCGCCGCCCGGGGCGATCGCCACTCGTGTGCGGCGGCGGAAGCCCGCCGTTGCGCCGGAAGACAGCGGCGCCGCTTCAGAATGGGCGGAGGGCTGCTGCCCGCCTGACGGAATCGGCAAGCGGCCCTCATCCTGGCGCGCCGCCTCCCTTGTCGCCGTCCGGCGCACTCGTTATACTCTTTGGCGACATGCTCACCGTCCAGGACGTCCTCAAGGCTTTTCCCGACCCCCTGCCGCCCGCCGACCGCGCCCAGATCGAAAAAGCCTATCGCGTTGCCGAGCAGGCGCACGCCGGCCAGTTCCGGGCGTCCGGCGAGCCGTACGTCCAGCACTGCCTGGCCGTGGCCCAGATTCTGGCCGAACTGCGCATGCCCACGTCCGTGATCATCGCCGGGTTGCTGCACGACACCGTGGAGGACACCGACCTGACGCTGGACCAGATTCGCGCCGCCTTCGGCGACGAGGTGGCCCGGCTGGTGGACGGCGTGACCAAGCTGGCCCAGCTGCCGCGCGTCTCCCGCGACGGGGACCAGCCCATTGACCGCAACGTCGAGAGCCTGCGCAAGACTTTCCTGGCGATGAGCGAAGACATCCGCGTGGTGCTGGTGAAGCTGGCCGACCGGCTGCACAACATGCGCACGCTCGGCTACAAGCCGCCGGAAAAGCAGAAGCGCATCGCGCGCGAGACGCTGGAGATTTTTGCGCCGCTGGCCAACCGCCTGGGCATCTGGAAGCTCAAGTCGGAGCTGGAGGATCTGTCTTTCCGTTACTCCGAGCCGGACGCCTACCGCGAGATTGCCGCCCAGGTGATGGTGAACCAGGCCGAACGCGAGCGGATGATGGACAAGATTCGGGCCGAGGTGCGCGCGGCGCTGGCGCAGGAGGGCCTGGAGGGCGAGATCACCGGGCGGCCCAAGCACATCTACTCGATCTACAAGAAGATGAAGCGCAAGGGCGTGAGCTTCAGCGAGGTCTACGACGTGCGCGCCGTGCGCATCATCGTCAAGGACAAGCCCACCTGCTACTTCACGCTCGGCGTCATCCACAATCTGTGGAAGCCCATCCCGGGCCAGTTCGACGATTACATCGCCACGCCCAAGGACAACCTGTACCAGTCGCTGCACACCAGCGTGCTGTACACCGACGGCCGGCCGCTGGAGGTGCAGATCCGCACGCCCGAGATGCACGAGCAGGCCGAGTTCGGCATCGCCGCGCACTGGCGTTACAAGGAAGGCGCGCGGCGCGACGAGGCCTACGAGCGGCACATCCAGTGGCTGCGCAAGATGATGGAGTGGCGCCAGGACGTCTCGGACGCGCACGAGTTCGTCGACGCCATGAAGCGCGACGTCTTCCAGGACCGCGTCTACTGCTTCACGCCGCGCGGCGACATCATCGACCTGCCGGCCGGCTGCACGCCCATCGACTTCGCCTACCACGTCCACACCTCGGTCGGCCACCGCTGCCGCGGCGCGCGCGTCAACGGCAAGCTGGTCAGCCTGGACTACCGCCTGCGGACCGGCGACCAGGTGGAGATCCTGACCGCCAAGCAGGGCGGGCCGTCGCGCGACTGGCTCAACCCCGACCTCAACCTGGTGAAGAGCCAGAGCGCCATCCAGAAGATCAAGCTCTACTTCCGGCGCCAGGAGCGTGAGAAGATCGTGGCCCAGGGGCGCCTGCTGGCCGAGAAGGAGCTCAAGCGCCTGGGGGCCGCGGACTTCAGCCTGGACCTGCTGGCGCGCAAGCTGGAGTTCAGCCGGCCGGAGGAATTGTTCTACGCGCTGGGCACCGGCGACGCGCACGGCCGCTACATCGCCGAAGTGGTCCTGGAGCAGGAGAAGGACAAGAGTCGGGCCGAGGAGTTGCCGGATCTGCCGACCTCGGTCCCGGAGGCGCGGCGCCGGACGGCCTCGGACGAGATCACGGTGCTCGGCACCCACGGCATGCTCACGCGCCTGGCCTCCTGCTGCGTGCCCGTGCCCGGCGACCAGATCATCGGCTTTGTGACGCGCGGGCGCGGCGTCACCATCCACCGCGCGGACTGCCCCAACGTCCTCAAGCACCGCGAGCAGGAGCGCATGCTCAAGGTCTCGTGGGGCCAGGCCCAGCGCACTTACCCGGTGCCCATCCGCATCACGGCCTACGACCGGCCCGGCCTGGTGCAGGACATCTCCGGCATCCTCACCAACGAGCGCCTGAACATGTCGTCGTTCGCCACTCAGGTGAAGGGCAATATCGCCACCATCGAGCTGACCATGGAGATCGCGGACATCGCCGTGCTGCCGCGCGTGCTCACCCGCATCGAACAGCTGCCCAACGTCATCGAGGCGTATCGGCCCAAAGCAGGATAATCCGCGTGTTGACCGTCGCCGAAGCCCGCGCCCGCATCCTGGAACACTTCATGCCGCTCGCAGCCGAGCGCGTGCCGCTGGAGCAGGCGCGCGGCCGGGTGCTGGCCGAAGAGATTCGCGCCGACGAAGACCTGCCGCCCTTCGCCAACTCGTCGATGGACGGGTATGCAGTCCGGGTCGCGGATGTGGCGTTCGCCACCTCCGCTTCGCCGGTGACGCTGCGCGTCGCCGGGGATATACCGGCGGGCGCGTCGCTGCCGCCGGCGCTCGTCCCGGGCACGGCCATGCGCATCATGACCGGCGCGCCGGTGCCGGCGGGCGCGGACGCGATTGTGCCGGTGGAGGAGACCGACGATCCGCGCGGCGCCCGGCATCACTCGGAGGCGGCGCCGCTGCCGGCCGCGGTGAAAATTCTCAAGGCCCCGACGCCGGGCGCCAACGTCCGCCCGGCCGGCCAGGATGTGAGCCGGGGGCAGGTGGTGCTGGCCGCGGGGACGCCGCTGCGGCCGGCGGCCCTGGGCGTGCTGGCGGCGCTGGGGCATCCGGCTGTGTCGGTCCACCGCCGCCCGCGCGTGGCGCTGCTCTCCACCGGCGACGAACTGGTGCGCGCCGACGAGACGCCGCGCCCCGGCCAGATCCGCGACGCCAACGGCTACGCGCTGGCGGCGGCCATCGAGCAGTTCGGCGGCGAGGTGTTGCGGCTGGGCATCGCGCGCGACCGGCTGGACGAGGTCCTGGACAAACTGCGCCAGGCGGCGGCCGCGGGCGCCGACCTGATCCTCTCATCCGCCGGCGTCTCGGTCGGCGCGTATGATGTGGTCAAGGCCGCGGTGGAGACCGACGGCGCGCTGACGTTCTGGCGCGTGAAGATGCGGCCCGGCAAGCCGCTGGCGTTCGGCCGGGTGCGGCGCGCCGACGGCGGCGCCGTGCCGTTCATCGGCCTGCCCGGCAACCCGGTCTCGGCGCTGGTGGGGATGGAGGTGTTCGTGCGGCCGGTCCTGCTCAAGCTCGCCGGGCATCGCCGCTTTGAGCGCATTACGCTCGAGGCCCGCCTGGCCGAACCGGTGCAGGCGGATGGGCGCGAGACCTATCTGCGTGTGACCCTGGAACCCGGCGCCGACGGCGTCTATCTCGCGCACACCACCGGCCACCAGGGCTCCAACATCATCACCTCGCTGGTGAAGGCGGACGGGTTGTTGATCGTCCCGGCCGGCGCCGCCGACGTCCCGGCCGGCGCTCGCCTGCCGGTCTGGCTGCTGGACGCCGGCTGACCTGCTGTCCGCCCGGCCGCGGCCCTTTCTCCGCGCTGCGGCCGGAATTCGGCTATTGACAGGACCTCTCCAATCGGTCTATCTTAGCTAACGAAATCATATCTCTTGGAGGAGAGTGCATGCCGAGGATTCGCTGTCACTATGAGGACTGCGTATTCCTGGAAGAGGGATACTGCGGGGCCGCAGCCGTCGAGCTGGAGCCGGATGGCGGTTGCCTGACGTACCAGCGCGACGAGGAGGCGGAAGCTGCCGAGGAAGAGTGGGAAGAAGAGGATTTCGAGGACGAGACCGACGAGGAAGAGGATTTGTACGAAGACGAGGATGAAGACGACGATTTGTGGGATGACGACAGCGACGAACGTGAAAAATACTAGCGCCTGACCCCCGGAGACACAAAAGCGGACCACCCGGTCCGCTTTTGATTTTTTTTTCGCCGATCTCGCCGGCGGCTACTTGCGCTTGTTCGCCAGGGTGCGCTGCAACAGGTCTTCCTGGACGTGGCGGCTGGATTTGGCCGAGGCGCGCTGGGTTTGCGTTGCGGCGCGGGCGATGGCCTTCTGCTGCTGCGCGCGCCGGAAGGCCAGTTGCATGGCCGTCAGTTCCTCGCCGGCTTCCTCGAACTCGCCTTCGTCGGATTGCATCTCGGCCATTTCGACGGCCTTGATGCTCAACTTGATCTGCTTCTTGCGCGAGTCCACAGCCAGGACCTTGACCTTCACCTCGCTGCCCGGTTTAACCACCTCGCTCACGTCCTCGACGCGATAGGTGGCCATTTCGCTGATGTGGACCAGGCCGGGCCGCTCGGCGCCGATGTCGACAAACGCCCCAAACTTCTCGGTCTTGGTGACCTTGCCGGCGTACACCTGCCCGGCCTTCAGCTCGTTCCAGTCCACGGCCAGCGGCTCGATCATGGTCAGGTCCAGACGACCGTTGCCGGGATCGACCTTCTTGACCCAGACGGTGACGTGCTCGCCCTCTTTGACGACATCGGCCACATTGTTGACCCGTTCGGGGCGCAGGGCCGAGATGTGGACGAGGCCGTCGCGGCCGACGCCGACATCGATGAACGCGCCGAAGAGCTCGATCTTCTTGACCGTGCCGCTCAGGCGCATCTTGGGTTTCAGGTCCTCGAGGCGGGTCGGGGCGGAGACGGCCTCGGCGGGGGCTTGCACGTCGCTCACTGCTTGATCCTCCAGCGCAGCGTCAGTATATTGAGTCACGGGTCGCCAGTGTTGGGACACACGCTGCGGAAATTAAGCGCGCAAAATTATACCCGGCCGGGAGGGGGGTGTCAAAAGCAAAATCAGGGCCGCGCCAGGCATGATAAGATGAGGCCTGGCCCACGCTCACGCTCAGGAGGAAATCCGCATGCAACCGCCCGTCGCCTCGCGGCCCCGCTTCCCCCCGGGCTACGTCGATCACCCGACGAAATGGCTGTCGTGGAGCCAGGTGGAGCAGCGCCTGGCCGAGGCCAGGCACTACTGGATCTGTTCGACGCGCCCGAACGGCCGGCCGCACGCGATCCCGAAATGGGCCGTGTGGGTGGACGGCCAAGTGTTCTTCGACGGCAGCCCGGAGACGCGCCATGCCCGCAACCTGGCCGCCAACCCGTTCGTCGTGCTCCATCTCGAGAGCGGCGCCGAGGCCGTGATCGTCGAAGGCACGGCCCGGGAGATCCGCCGGCCCGCGCCCGAACTGGCGGCGAAGATTGCCCGGGCCTACGCCGCCAAGTATGCGGACATGGGCTACGCCCCGGAGCCCAGCCAGTGGGACGCCGGCGGTCTGTATCAGCTCACGCCGCGTACCGTCATCGCCTGGACGAATTTCACCGAGAACCCGACCAAGTTCACCTTCGCGCCGGAGTAAGCGCCGGCGCGGCCGGGCCAGCGGTTACGCCCCTCATGCCCAACCCGTACTTCTGGACCTTCGAGTTGATCGTGGCCGGCCTGTTCGGGTTGTGCGCCCGGCATGCCTGGCTGCGCGGCCCGGCGGCGCTGTGGCAGCTCGTCGCCGGCGCGCTCTTCGGCGTCCTGTTGGAATTGGCCACCCTCCGGCAGCTCAATGCCTATCGTTACGGCCTGTTCACGGTGATGGTGCTGGATGTGCCGCTCGCCATCGGCGTGGCCTGGGGCGCGATCATCTACAGCGTCCGCCTGCTCTCGGACGTCACCGGCCTGCCGGGCTGGGCGCGCCCCCTTTTGGACGGCCTGCTGGCCCTGAACATTGACCTGGCGATGGATGCGGTCGCCATCCGCCTGGGGATGTGGGACTGGGGGATGGGGCTGGAGCGCCAGTATTTCGGGGTGCCGTGGGCCAACTTCTGGGCCTGGTTCTGGGTGGTCGCCTCGTTCTCGGCCGGGCTGCGCCTGGCCTTACGCTGGCGTCAGCGCGCCGCGCCCTGGCTGGCCCCGCTGGCGGCCGTGCTGATCGGCCTGGCCGGCGTCCTGGGCACGAATGCCCTGATCACGTTCGTCGTGCCGCGGCCGTTGTATGAGGCGACCGTGGCGCTGACCCTGGCCGCCGCCCTGGCGGTTGTGGCCGGGCAGCGCCCGCGCTTCGAGGCCGCCCGGGCCGGCCCGCCCGCCTTCTGGGTGCCGTTCGTCTCGCATCTCTATTTCCTCGCGGCCGGCCTGATCGCGGGCATCTTTCAGGCTGTCCCGTTCCTGCTCCTGGTAAGCGTCTTGATGCTGGTCATCGCGCTCGGCCTGCATCGCGGCGTGTGGCGGCCGTGGCTCGCGCGGCGGCCCACCTGATCCTTCGGCCCGGCCATGCCGTGCGACAACGTAATTCTTCCGCTGCCGGCGGATTTTAGGCCAGGCGTCCTGGTACAATCGTCATGGCTCCCGACTGGCGCGCTGGGGTCGTGCGCGGGGCTCACCGCCAGTCACATACGCCATGCCTGTTGAAAACCCCTGATTGGATGGGAAGCCAGACCTCCCGACGACCATCACGCCTGAAGCGCCGGCCCTCCGGCCAGGCGCCAATGCCCGGCGAGGCGCACCGGGCTGACGCGGTGTTGTCCCTGCTGTCAGACGCTGTCTTTGAGACCGATGCTTTGGGAGTCCTCCGGTCCGCGAATGCGGCCGCCGCCGCCCTGCTCGGGCTGGCCGGGCTGGAGGCGCTGGCCGGAAGCCGCTTCCTGGATTTTGTGTCCCCGGCGCAGGCAGCCCTCGCTCAGAGATGGCTTCAGACGGCGTTGGAGGGCGGCGCGGTCCATGACCAGACCCTCACCCTGCGCCGGGCATCCGGGGAAAGCGTGGAGGCTCAGGTCAGCGTGGCCGGCTTCCGCTCAGAGGCCGGCCAGGAGAGAGGTCTGGTCCTCCTGGCCCGCGACTTGAGCGAGGCGCGCCGCGCCCCGGAGGATCGCTTCCGGCTGGTGATCGAGGCGGACCGGCGCGCCTATGCCCGGCGCCTGGAGATCCTGCACGACTTGAGCCGCAGCATCCTGGCCGCGGGCGCGCCGGCCGAAATCGCATCCGCGGCCCTTGACCATCTGGACGCCGTGGTGCCCGCGGCGGGCGCGGCCGTCTTCAGCTGGGAGGGTCGAGACGCGCCGCCCAGCCTGCTGGCGCGCCGCGGCCTGCTGCCGCAGGCGCTGGTCGCGGGCCTGGACCCGGACCAGCCCGGCGGCATCGTCGAACTTTCACCCTCCGGCCCGGCCGGCGCGGATCATGGCCTGCGGTCGTTGCTGCGTGTGCCGCTGCAGGCCGCCGGCCAGACATTGGGCGCGCTGATCGTCGTCGACCGGGCCGCGGGACGTTTCGGCCCCGGCGACGTGGCGCTGGCCGAGGAAGTGATGAGCCAGGTGGCCATCGCTTTGCGCCAGCGGCGTTTGCAGGAAGCCGAGAACCGCCGCCGCCTGGAACTGGAAGCGCTGGCCGAGGTCTCGGCTGCGCTGCGCCAGGCGGCGTCCAGCCGCGGCGTCCAGCGCGTGCTGACCGAGCAGCTCATGACCGTCGCTGGGGCGGAGGCGGCCGCGTTGTTCATCCTCGAGGAGGCCTGGAAGGTGGCGGCCGTCGCCGGCCGGGCCGCCCTGGTTGCCGGGGGACGCCTGGCGCCCGAGCTCGCCGACAGTTTATCGCGACGCTTCCGTGGTGATGAGACTTCGTGGCTGTGGACGGAGGCGTCGCCGGACGTGGCGGCGCTGCTCACGGCCCTGGACCCGGCGCTGCAGGCCGGCGTGCTCGTCCAGCTGCGGGCCGCCGAGCGGCTGCCGGCCGCCGTGCTGATCGGCTGGCCGGAGCCCCACGCGGTCACCTCGTCCGAAGGCTATCTCCTGGCCGCAATCGCCGAGATCGGCAGCAACGCCCTGCAGAGGTCCAGCCTGCTGGAAACCCTGGAGCGGCGCGTGGCCGAACGCACGCGTGAGCTGTCCACCCTGTACGAAGTGGCGGCGGTGGCCAACCAGCCTTCAGACCTCGCCAGCCGACTGGAGAGCGCGCTGGCGCTGACGCTCCGGGCCGTCGGGGCCGAGTCCGGCACGGTCTACCAGGCGACGGATGACGGCGAGTCTTTGATATTGCTGGCGCACTGCGGCCTGACGTCGGATATTGTTACGCACCTCGCCCGGCTCCCGGTGCGCGGGACCGTCACGGGCCGCGTGCTGCAGACCGGCGGGCCGGTCGTCCTCAACGATATGATGGCGGAAAAATCGTCGCTGAGGGCGGCGGCGCCTGCGGACCGGCTGCGCTACATCGGTCTGCCTTTGCGGAGCCGCGGCCGCGTGCTGGGGGTCCTGGGGGTGGTCGGACCCGGCGACGCGCATCTCAGCGCCGAGTCGCTGGCGCTGTTGGGGACCATCGCGGACCAGCTGGGGACGCTGCTGGAGGCCGAGGGCCTGCGGCGGCAGGCGGAACGGGCGGCGGTGGCCGAGGAACGCCAGCGTCTGGCCCGCGACCTGCACGACTCGGTGACGCAGTCCCTGTACAGCGCGGTGCTCTTCGCGACGGCGGCCCAGGAGCAGGTGGACCTGGGCGCGCCGGACCGCGCGCGCGTGTTCCTGGGCCGGATCGACGCCATCCTCGGCCAGGCGCTGCGCGAGATGCGCCTGCTGATCTACGAGCTTCGTCCGGCCATGCTGGAGGCGCTGGGGCTGGTGAAGGCGCTGGAGCGCCGGCTGGAAGCCGTGGAGGCCCATGCCGCCATCAAGGCGCAGCTGCTGGTCGAGGGGGACTGCGCGTTGCCCCCGGCGCTTGAAGAGGCGCTGTACGCGGTGGCGCAGGAGGCGCTGAACAACGCCCTCAAACACTCGGCGGCGCGGACCGTGGCGGTGCGGCTGCGCGGCGCGGCGGGCCGGGTGACGCTGGAGGTCGAGGACGACGGCCGTGGGTTTGACCCGGCGACGGCCGGGGAACGCGGCGGCGCGGGGCTGGGGAACATGCGCGAGCGCCTCACCCGCTGCGCTGGACACCTGCAGATTGACAGCCGCCCGGGACATGGGACCCGGGTGACGGCGGAGGTGACGCGATGACCGAGACGATCCGCCTGCTTATCGTGGATGATCACACGGTGGTGCGGGAGGGCATGGTGGCGTTGCTCGGCAGCAAGCCCGATATCGAGATCGTCGGCCTGGCCGCCGATGGGCGGGAGGCGGCCGAGCTGGCGCGGACGCTGCGGCCGGACGTGGTCCTGCTGGACCTGATGATGCCCCGGCAGGACGGTCTGACCACCATCCCGCAATTGCTGCGCGATCGGCCGGAGACGCGCATCCTGGTGCTCACCAGCTTCGGGCAGGACGAGCAGATCTTCGCGGCTATCAAGGCCGGCGCGCTCGGCTACCTGTTGAAAGACTCGTCCGCGCAGGAGCTGGTGCGCGCCATCCGGGATGTGGCCCGCGGCGAACTGACTCTGCACCCGGCCATCGCCCGCCGCCTGCTGGGGGAGGTAAACCGCCCGGCTGCGCCGGCTGCGGCCAGCGGTGGAACCCTGACGGAGCGCGAACTGGAAGTCCTGCGTCTGTTGGCCGAGGGCCTCTCCAACCAGGCGATCGCCCGGAAGCTCACCCTGAGCGAACGCACCGTCGGCGCGCACGTCAGCCACATCCTCAAAAAGCTGCACGTCGCCAGCCGCACCCAGGCGGCGCTGTATGCCATCCGGGAAGGCCTGGCGAGCCCGCCGGAAGGCCCCGCCGGTTAAGTAGTTTGCCTTAAGCGGCGCGGGACGAATCGAGACGAATTGGCCATAGCGGCGCCCCCGGCGGGGGCGATAATAGAAAAGCACGGCCCACCTGCCTCACACGGGGGACTTGTTCGTGACGAACTGCCCGAGCTCCGGCTCGGGCAGCGTCGTTAACCGGGGCGCGTAAAAAATGCGTGAAGGGCGCGGCCTCGCCGCGCTGAGGAGTGCTCAACCAGAGGAGACTGATATGGACCACATGCCGCTGACCCGGCTGCTCAACCCGCTGCACTGGAAGATCCGCGCCAAAATCACGGCGGTGATCATCCTGGTGGTCGCCGTCTCGGTGGGGGCGGTGATGGCGTTGACCGCCTGGAGCCTGTTCACCCGCAACACGCAGACGACGGGCGAAGAGCTCGTGAGCTACGGCCACGAGGCCATCCAGCGCTCGGGCGACATCGTGCGCGGCAGCGTGCGGGCCCTGGAGGCGCTGGCGCTTTCGCCGGAGCTCATCCGAGCCGCGCAACAGGCCAACGCCGCTCGGGCCGGGCGCGATCCGGCGGGGCGGGCGGCCGAAATCGCGGCCCTGGACGAGGCCTGGAAAAACGCTGACCCGAGCGTCGAGGCGCTGGCGGCCGCGATCGCGGCTGACCCGGTCAGCGAACAGCTGCGCGTCTTCACGCGCACTTTCCCCGAGCAGGTCGAGGTGTTTGTCACGGACCTGGAGGGTTTGAACATCGCCATGACCGAGCGGACCGGCGATTATCTCCAGGCCGACGAGGGCTGGTGGCAGGGGACGTACAACGGCGGGCAAGGGGCCCTGTACCTCAGCGCCGTGGAATATGACGACAGCGCCAGGACCTGGGCCATCAACGTCGGCGTGCCGATCCGTGAGGCGGCCGGCGGCCAGGTGGTGGGCGTGTTGCGCGGCACCCTCAATATCGCCGTCGTCTTCGAGGCTTTGGAGCAGATCTCGTTCGGCGAGACCGGCCGCGCCGCCCTGCTCGACCGGGCGGGCAACATCCTGTACGCCTCGAACCCGGAGCTGTTGATGACGCCGGCCCCCGCCGAGATCGTCGACGTTCTGGGGGCCGAGACCCACGGCTGGCGCAGCGACCTGAAGGACCTGGACGGCCATCCGGCTGTGCTGGCCTTTCAGCCGCTGGAGGGGGAATTGGCGGAGACGCTTGGCTGGTTCATCCTGCTGGATCAGGACCTGGACGAGGTCCACGCGCCGGTGCGGGCCGCGCTGGGCGGCAACCTGCTGGCGGCAGCGCTGGTGGCGGCGGTGTTGAGCGCCGTCGGGCTGTGGCTGGCCGGCTCCATCGCCAACCCCGTCAATTTTCTGGCGCAGGGCGCGCGGCAGTTGGCGCAGGGAGAGGTCGGGCTGGTGGTCCATCAGCAAGACCAGGTCCGGGCGCTGAGCCGGCGGAGTGATGAAGTGGGCAGCGCCGTGCGGTCCTTTTCCCAGTTGACCGATTACTTGCAGGCGATGGCGGGCGTGGCCCAACAGATCGCCCAGGGCGACCTCACCCAGGCCGTGACGCCCAAGACGGACGGCGACGTCCTGGGCCACGCGCTGGCGCACATGGTGACGAACCTTCAGCGGCAGGTGGAGACGGTGGCGCAGAACGCCGACAGCCTGGGCGCGGCCAGCGCGCAATTGAACGACGCGGCCGGGCAGGCCGGCCAGGCCGGGGGCCAGATCGCGGCGACGCTGCAGCAGGTGGCGCAGGGCATCCACCAGCAGGCGCAGTCGGTCGCCTCGACGGCGGCGGCCGTGGAGCAGATGAAGCGCGCGATCGACGGCGTGGCGCGTGGGGCGCAGGAGCAGGCGGCGGCAGTGGCGCAGGCCGTGCAGTTGACCAACGCGATTGCGGCCGCCTTGCGGCAGATGGCGGGCAGCGCCGATCAGGGGGCGCAGGAGGCCGGGCAGGCGGCGCGGATGACGGCCGCCAGCGCGCAGACGGTGGAGGCCACCATCCAGGGGATGACGGCGATCAAGGCCAAGGTGGACGCCTCGGTCGGCAAGGTCAAGGAGATGGGGACGCGTTCGGAGCAGATCGGCGCCATCGTGGAAACGATCGACGACATCGCCTCCCAGACCAACCTGCTGGCGTTGAACGCCGCGATCGAAGCCGCCCGGGCCGGCGAGCACGGCAAGGGCTTTGCGGTCGTCGCGGACGAGGTCCGCAAGCTGGCCGAGAAGAGCGCGATGGCGACCAAGGAGATCGCGGGGCTGGTGAAGGGGATTCAGTCCGCGGTGGGCGAAGCCGTCCACACGATGGATGACGGCGCGCGCGAGGTAGAGCGCGGCGTCGCGCAGGCCAGCCAGGCCGGGCAGGCGCTGGCGACCATCCGGAGCGGGGTGGAGGCCGTCACGCGCCAGGTGCAGCAGATCGCGCAGGCCAGCCAGCAGGTGAACGGCTCGGTGAATGAACTGGTCTCGGCCATGGACCGCGTCAGCGCGGTGGTCGAGGAGAACACGGCCGCCACGGAGGAGATGGCGGCCGGGTCGGCTGAAGTGACGCGGGCGATCGAGAGCATCGCCAGCGTGAGCGAGGCGAACAGCGCCGCGGTGGAGGAAGTGAGCGCCAGCGCCGAGGAGATGAGCGCGCAGGTGGAGGCGGTGACGGCCTCGGCCCAATCCCTGGCCGACATGGCCCAGGCGCTGCAGATCGTCGTGCGCCAGTTCAAGACGGCGGCGGCGCCCGAACTGAAAGCGGGTCAGGCCGCGCCGGGGAGCGGGGCGCGGCCGCCAGCTGGACTACGGCCCGCTGCGCCAGGGCGGCGGCCCCTGGCCGGGGTCGCGCCGGCCAACGGGCGCAACGGACACCGGGACTAAGCGCAATCCCGATCCTCTGGCGGCAAGTTTCGCGGCCTCCGGCGTTCCTCGGCCGCTCGACAGGCTCACGGCTCAGGATACGCCGGCGGCCGCATTCTTTTCAGGATTGTGCTGAGGCGCGGTGGTCCTGGCGTCTGCGCTTAAGCGAAAAGCTTAAGGGGCCGCCCAAAAAAGCGGTCATTATGCGTATCCGCCGCCGCTCAAATTCAGCGTTATTCACACTGACCCACGGCCGGGGGCGCACGATAATGGCGACATGGCGGTGAAAAACGAACTCAACAACGGCGCTGATCCAGGCCGGCCGGTCTCGGTCCTGGTGGTGATGGTCCCCGGCCGGCTGCGCGACAGCCTGTTGGCGCTGCTCCACAGCCTGCCGGGTGTCCAACAGGTCTGTCAGGCCGAGGGCGCCGCCGCCGCCCGGGCGATGGTGGCCCGTGAAGCTCCGGCTTTGCTGATCCTGGACTGGGACCTGTGGAGCGAGGAAGCCGAGGCCCTGCTGCAGGAGGCGAGCGCGCGCCGGCCACGCTCTTACTGTGTGAGTGTGGTCAGCAGCGAGGGCCAGCGGGTGTCGGCCTGGAAATTCGGGTCCGACGCCGTGCTGGTCAGGGGCTTCTCGCTGCATGAATTGGAAGCCGTGGTGCAGCGGTGCGCGGCGCCGGTTTCGTCTCAACCCGCTTGAGGCCGCGCCCGCGCATTTGAATGACAACCAGGCGCCTCGGACGCCTGCCGCGAAAGGACTTTATGAAAAAGCTGAATAACGTGAAAGTGGGCGTCAGATTGATGGGGGGATTCGTGATCATCCTGGCCCTGATGGCTACGCAGGTGTTAATCAACTGGGTGCTGGCGCAGGGCAGCCTGACCGCCATGCGGACGGCTCGCCTCGAGGGTTACACGGCCGCGATGCTGGCGCAACGGGTCAAGTACGACATCAGCCAGGTGGGGCAGTGGCTGACCGATGTCGGCGCCACACGCGACCCGGCTGGTCTGGCCGACGCCGAACGCTACGCCGATGATTTCCGCCAGAGCCTGGCCGGCCTGGAGGGCTTGCAGTCGCACGAGGCCGCCCGGCTCGCCGAGTTGGGCGCGGCCTTTGAGGCCTATTACACGGATGGCCGGCGCATGGCGCAGGCGTATGTGGACGGCGATCAGCAGGGGGCCAATACGGCGATGGAAGCCTTTGACGCCGCCGGCGAAGGACTGGCGGCGCAAGTGGACGCGGTCGCCGCCTCGGTGGAGCAGGAAGCGGCCGTCTTGTTGGAGGCGGCGGAGGCGTCTGTCAGCCGGGCAGCGTGGCTGGGGGTGGTCATGGCCGTGGCGGCGGTTGTGGCCGGCCTCGGACTGGGGATCACGATCAGCCGCTCGATCACGACGCCCCTCGGCAAAGTCGCGCAGGCCGCAGACGGCATTGCAGACGGGAACCTGGATCAACACCTCGAGCTCCAGTCCCGCGATGAATTGGGCCAGCTGGCCGCCGCTTTCCGCCGCATGGTCGCTTACCTGCACGAGATGGCCCAGGCGGCCGAGGCGATCGCCGCCGGCGACCTGCGGGCCGAAGTGACGCCGCGGTCCAGTCAGGATGTGCTCGGTCTGGCGTTCGCCCAGATGACGCAGAACCTGCGCGCCATGGTCGGCCGGCTGGCGGAAAACGCCCAAACGGTCAGCGCTGCCTCCGGGCAACTGGCGGCCGCCGCCGGGCAGGCGGGGCAGGCGACGAGCCAGATCGCGACGACGATCCAGCAGGTGGCGCGCGGGACGCAGCAGCAGAGCGAGGCGGTGGCCAGGACGGCGGGCTCGGTCGAACAGATGAAGCGCGCCATCGACGGCCTGGCCAGGGGGGCGCAGGAGCAGGCCGCGGCCGTCGGCCAGGCGGCGGCGGTGACCGGGAAGCTGAGCGCCGCCATCCAGCAGGTGGCCGGGAACGCCCGGACGGTGACAAAAGACTCGGCCGGCGCGGCCGAAGCGGCGCAGGCCGGGGCGCAGACCATGGCCGAGACGATCCAGGGTATGGATGCGATCACGGCCAAGGTGGGCGGGTCGGCGGCGAAGGTCCGCGAGATGGGCCAGCGCTCGGACCAGATTGGGGCGATTGTAGAGACAATTGACGATATTGCGTCGCAGACCAATCTGCTGGCGTTGAACGCGGCGATCGAAGCGGCGCGGGCCGGCGAGCATGGCCAGGGTTTTGCGGTCGTGGCGGACGAGGTCCGGAGGCTGGCGGAGCGCGCTTCGGCGGCGACGAAGGAGATCGGGGGGCTGATCCGGGCCGTGCAAAGCGCGGCCAACGAGGCGGTGGCGGCCATGGACGATGGAGCGCGGGAGGTGGAGAACGGGGCGGCGCGGGCGACGGTGGCCGGGGAGGCGCTGGCGGAGATTCTGAAGGCGGCGCAGGCGGTGAGCCAGCAGGCCCAGGCGGCGTTGCGGGCCAGCGAAGACATGACCAGGCTATCGAACGAATTGGTGGGTGCGGCGGACACGGTGAGCGCGGTGGTCGAGGCGAACACGGCGGCCACGGAAGAGATGGCGGCCGGGTCGGCCGAGGTGAGGCAGGCGATTGAGAACATCGCCAGCGTGAGCGAGGCGAACAGCGCGGCGGTGGAGGAGGTGAGCGCCAGCGCCGAGCAGATGAGCGCGCAGGTGGAAGAAGTCACCGCCTCGGCTCAGTCCCTGGCCGAACTGGCCCAGGCGCTGCAGGCCGTCGTGCGTCAGTTCAAGCTGCCGACCGCAGCGCCTGAACCGGCTCTGACCCAGGCCCGCCCGGCTGGACCAGCTCCCTATCGGCCCGTTCATCAATCCGCCCATGGGCGGTTGCCTCAGCCGCTCTCGCGCCCGGCTTAGCTCGGCCGGTTCCTGACAGGAAAACAACATCGTCTTGGGGAGCCGTGTCCCGATTCCTGTGTAAAAGTGTTGGGGCGCACGGCCGTGCGCCCCGGCTGGCGGGGAATTACACAAAATTCAAAAAAACGACCTCTTGGGGCCGTGGGCCCCCCGAGACGATGTTTTGCGTGTGTTCACCGCTTGGGCCTGAGGAGAGACCATGTTCTTGCTGTCCCGTATCGTCGCCGCGCTGAGCTTTCCGGCGCGCGTGCTCCTGGCGCTGGCCTCCGGCCTGGCCTATGTGGCGGCGTTTGGGCTGCTGCGCCCGGTCCTGGGCCCGGACACTTCCATCCTGAGCGTGGCGCCCGTGATCGTCACGGCCGGGATGCTGGGGTTCTGGCCCGGCGTGCTGGCCGGCGCGCTGCTGATCCCGGTGAACAGCCTCCTGCTGGCCGCGCCCGGCGAGGCGCTCTGGGACCTGATATGGCGCTATCGCCTGGGTCACCTCGCGGGGCTGGTGGTCGGCGGCGTGGTCGGCCTGCTCAGCGATGTCGCGCGGCGTTTCCAGGTTCAATCCCAGGCGCTGGCCCGCGAGATCGCCGAGCGCCGGCAGGCCGAGGCGGCGTTGCGCGATGCCCAGGCGACGCTGGAGGAACGCGTGCTCCAGCGCACGGCGGCCTTGCAGGAGAGCGAGGCCCGTTACCGGCAGATTTACGAGAGCAATCGGCTGATCCAGTTGCTGATTGATCCCGAGACGCTGCAGATCGTCGACGGCAACGCCGCCGCCGCGGCTTTCTATGGCTATGACCGTGCGGCCCTGGCCGGGATGCCGCTGGCGCAGATTAACTGTCCGTCGGTTGAGGAGATCCGGGCGCAGACGCACAGCGCCTCTTACGTCAGCCGCCGGCTGCCCGGCGGCGAGGTGCGCGAGTTGGAGGTTCAGGTCAATCCGATGACGATGGGCGGCCGGCGCCTCCTGCACGTCCTGATGCGCGATATCACCGGCCAGCGGCGTTACGAGGCCATCCTTCAGCGCTATCGCCTGCTCTCGGAGCATACGCGCGACATCATCCTCTTCATCCGGGCGACGGACGGCCGTCTGCTGGAGGTGAACGCGGCGGCCGTGGCGGCCTACGGCTACACCGAAGCTGAACTCCTGAATTTGACGATCTACGCGTTGCGCGATACGGGCTCGCAGGCGCTCATCCCCGGGCAATGGCAGCAGGCCAGCGCGACCGGCGCGTTGTTTGAGGCCGTGCACCGGCGCAAAGATGGCAGCACGTTCCCGGTGGAGGTCAGTTCGCGCGGCCTGGACCTGGGCGGCGAGCGGGTGCTGCTCAGCATCGTGCGCGATATCACCGTCCGCAAGCGGGTGGAGGTGGCCTTGCGCGAGAACGAGTATTTCCTGACCCGATCGCAGGAAGTCGGCGGCCTGGGGTCGTATTATCTCGACGTGCGGACCGGCCACTGGTCCAGTTCGCCCCAGCTGGATGCGATCTTCGGCATTGAGGCTGCCTTTCCCAAGACCGTGGCCGGCTGGCTGGAGATCGTCCACCCGGATCACCGCGCGGAGCTGCAGGTCTATCTGCGTGAACATGTCCTGGCGCAGCGCAACCGGTTCGATAAGGAGTATCGGGTCATCCGGCCGGCCGATGGCCGGGAGCGCTGGGTGCATGGGCTGGGCGAGCTGGAGTTCGACGCGGCGGGCCAGCCGATCAAGATGATCGGCACGATCCAGGACATCACCGAGCGCAAGCGGACGGAGCAGGCCCTGCGCGAGAGCGAGGCGCAACTGCGCCTGTTCTACGAGCTGCCCTTCATCGGCATGGCCATCACCTCCCCCAAGACGAAGCGCTGGGTGCGCGTCAACGAACGGCTGGCCGAGATCCTGGGCTACCCGCGCGAGATCCTGATGCAGAAGACCTGGGCGGAGATGACGCACCCGGATGACCTGGACGCGGACGTGGCCGAGTTCGAACGGGTGATGAGCGGCGCGAGCGACGGCTACCGGATGGACAAGCGCTTCGTCCGCCCGGATGGCGCCGTCGTCTACGCCACCATCGATGTGCGCTGCGTGCGCGCGGCCGATGGGAGCGTGGACTTCTTTGTCGCCACGGTGCAGGACATCGGCGACCGCAAGCGCATCGAGGCGGAGCTCGAGCGCCGCGTGGCGGAGCTGCAACGCTCGAACGCCGTCACCACCGCGCTGGCCCAGGTCAGCGCGCGCATTGACGCCTCGGTAGACGCGGATCAGGCAATGAAGACGCTGGGCGAGGCCCTGCGGCCCTTGAAGCTGCAGTGCTTCATCGCGCTGTTGCAGCCGGACGACTCGCAGCTGGTGCTGCGCTACACCAACCTGAGCGCAGGCGCCCAGGCGCTGGCCTCGCGGGCGCTGGGGTTGAAGATCGAGGGATATCGCTTCTCGCCCGAACGGTATCCGGACCTGCACGCCGCCGTCCGGTCCCGCCGCCCCCTCCTGTTTACCGAGGTCCAGCGACGCCCGCCGTCGGCCTGGGAGCATGTGCCGCAAGCGCTGACGACGTTTGCCCTGAACCAGTTGGGGTTGGGGCCGGGCGCGGCCTTCGCCGTGATCCCGCTTATCTTGGAAGAGCAGGTCCAGGGCGTCCTCGGCGTGTGGGGCGCCGACCTGCGTGAGGTGGACATGGCGCCGCTCTCGGTCTTTGCCGGTCAGCTGGCCACGGCGCTGGAACGGGTGCGCCTGCTGGAAGCCGAGCGGCGGCGCGCGGAGGAGCTGGATCGCTCCAACCGGCTGATCTCCGCCCTGGCCGACGTCGCCGCGCGCATCCAGGGCAGCCCGGCGATGGAGGCCGTCCTGGAGACGCTCGGAACGCGGCTCGAGCCGTTCGGCGTCTCCTGCCTGGTAGCCCTGCCCGGCCCGGACGACGCGGACCTGCAGGTCCAGTATCTTTCGGTCGAACCCCGCCTGCTGTCTTTGGCGGAGGGCCTGGCCGGCCTGCGCCTGAACCGGTATCGGGTGCCCCGCCGGGCCTGGATTGTGAGCGAGTGCCTGGATCGGCAGCAGCCCGTCTTCAGCCGCGATCTGCCCCGAGTCGTCGCCACGATGCTGCCCGGGGCGGCGGGCGGCGTGGTGAGCCGGCTGGCCTCCCTGTTCGGGATAGACGCCGGCGTCGCGATGCTGTATTTGCCGCTGAGGGTGGAGGATCGGACGCTGGGCCTCCTGGCCCTGTGGGGGGCCTCGCTCCAGCCGGGCGACGTGCCCGCCTATTCCGTGTTTGCCGGCCAGGTGGCGATCGCCCTGCGAAACGCCCAACTGGTCGCCCACCTGGAGCAGGCGCGCCAGGCCGCCGAGGAGGCCAACCGGCTCAAGAGCCTCTTCCTGGCCAATGTCTCACACGAGCTGCGCACGCCGCTGACCGGCATCCTGGGTTCGCTGGACCTGATCCTGGACGGGATGTGCGACTCGGCCGACGAGGAGCGGAAGTTCCTGCACCTGGGGCGCGACGCCGGCCAGCGGCTGTTGAAACTGATCAACGATCTCCTCGACCTGGCGCGCATCGAGGCCGGGCAACTCTCCGTCACGCCGCGGGCCATAGACCTGGCTGAGGCGCTGGCCGAAGTCTGCATGCTGTGCCGGCCGCTGGCCGAGGCCAAGCAGCTTGAGCTGGCGCTCGACCTGCCCCCGGCCGGAGTGCCCCTGACCGTGCAGGCCGACCCGGACCGGCTGAACCAGATCATGCTGAACCTGGTGGGCAACGCCGTGAAATTCACCGAGGCCGGCGCCGTGCGCGTCTCGGCCGTCGCCGATCCGGCCGCGGCCTGCGTCCACATCCATATCCGCGACACCGGTATCGGGATCCCGGCCGCCGTCCAGGAGAAACTGTTCCAGCCCTTCGTCCAGGCGGATGCCACCTCCACCCGCCAATATGGCGGCACGGGGTTGGGGCTGGCGATCTCGCGCCGTCTGGCGGAACTGATGCGCGGGCGCATCACCCTGCACAGCGACGGCCCCGGCGCCGGCAGCACCTTCAGCGTGAGTTTGCCGCTGGCCGGCCCGGCGCCGGCGGGTACAGAGCCGGGTCGCAGCGCAGGGTTAGATGAAGAGCGCCCACGGGAGGCGCAGGTATGAGCCACATCCTGGTCGTGGAAGATGATGCGCTGGTGGCCGCGATCTTTGAAAAGACCCTGGTCCGGCTGGGCGACCACGCCGTGACGGTCACCGAGGATGTGGGGTTAGCGCTAACGTTAGTCCGCGAGCGGCAGGTCCAGTTGGTGATCATGGATGTGGCCCTGAGCCGCAGCCGCTATCAGGACGAAGCGATCGATGGCATCGCGTTCACGCGCCTGATCCGGGCGGCCTCCGATCCGGCGCCGGTGCCCGTGCTGCTGGTCACGGCCCACGCCATGCCCGGCGACGCCGAGCGGTTGCTGGCGGCCAGCGGCGCCGATGCTTACCTTTCCAAGCCCCTGCCTCGCCCGGGCCTGCTCATCGAGCGGGTCCAGGCGCTGCTGCGGCCGGTGGGGAGCGCGGCTGCCTGAACACCCGCTCTGCCCCGAGGCGTCGTCGCCGGCCAGCAGTCGCCCTGCTCGGCCTGAGGCGCGCCCGTTGCGGCGCGCCGGCCATGCCATCAGCGGACTAAAAAAAACGACGCCGGGCAACTCCGCCCGGCGTCGCGCCTTGTCGGCCCGTTATCCGCCGGCGCCGCCTGGATGGCGCAGCGCCGGGGCGGCTCGGCTGCTTACAGCGGCCAGTCGCGCAGCATGCGTTCGGTCTCCTCGGAATGGCCGCTCTCGTCGCGCACCATGTCCTCGAGCTGCACCATGGCGCCCTTGTCGCCCAGGGCCTCGGCCTCCTGCGCCCGCGTCGTGTAGTCGCGCGTCGCCTGGCGCTCGGCGGCCAGCACCGCCTCCAGCATCGCGCGGTTGGTGTGCGCGGCCGGCACCGCGCGCGGCTGCGTGGTCGGCTCGCCGCCCAGGGCCACGATCTTGTTGGCCAGGTACTGGGCATGCAGTTGCTCATCGGCGACCTCGGTCAGGAAGAACTGGGCCAATTGCGGCCGGTACGGGCCGGTGGCTTTGGCCGCGTACGTGATGTACTGGATGATGGCCCCCAGTTCGCCGGCCAGGTCCTCGTTGAGGTGTTGGATGAAGGTCTGCTTGTCCATAGTGTCTCCCATTGTGAAATATCCAATGACGCCCGGGACGGGCGCCGGCATGGCCTGGCGGGAGGGCGTCCGCTCAACTCGTCAACGCCGGCCGGACCGGCAGGCGGGCCAGGTAGAGCGTCACCCCGATCGCGATGGCGATCAGCAGCAACCGAATCCACACAGCACCGACGGCCCACATGACCGTCGCGCCAATCGTCAGCCACAGCAAGAGGATCGCTGAGACCTTGGCCCGGCGCGGTATCCCCCGACCAGCCTGGTAGTCGCGGATCAGGGGGCCGAAATGGCGGTTGCCCACCAACCAATCATACAGCCGTTTTGAGCCACGGAAGAAGAGCGCGGCGGCCAGCAGCAGGAACGGGGTCGTCGGCAACAAGGGCAGGATCAGCCCGAGCGCGGCCAGCCCAACGCACACCCCGCCTCCCACGTTGCACACTATCCGAACAAGCTTTGCGCGACGGCTCTCACTAGTCTCCATAACATCATCCTTGAGGATAATCGTTCCGGCTTCGCAGGGGCGCTTTTCGAGTTTTGTGTGATTTCCGACCGGGAGGGGCGCACGGCCGAGCGCCCTAACACAGTGACACTGAAATTGGAATACGGCCCCGCAGTCTGTTCGACTATACCAACTATATATTGCAGAAAACCTGTAGTTATTCTCAGGATTGTGACGCCTGTCACCAGGGATGGTGATGGATGACAGTTCACAAGTGAAGCCCCTCGCTTCAATATAAGGATTGCCTTGCATTTTTCGATGTGGCTCCCCCGAAAAAGAAATGAAGGATGTCCATTACAGCGAGAGCGTCGAGATGTATCTCAAGACGCTCGCCAACTTAGGCGGCGCGCAGGAAGCGGTGCCGATTGCGCGCATCGCCGAGCGGCTGGAGATCACGCCCGTCTCCGCCAACGAGATGATGCAGCGCCTGGCGCGCGAGGGGTTGGTGGCGCATCAGCCGTACAAGGGCGTGCATCTCACCGACGCCGGGCGCGGGCTGGCCCACAGCGTGATCCGGCGTGAGCGCCTCTGGGAGCGTTTCCTGGCCGATCACCTGAAACTGGACTGGGCGCTCGTCCATGACTGGGCCTGCCAGCTGGAACATGCCACAGCGCCCGAGGTGATCGAAGCGCTGGATGCTTTTCTGCAGTACCCGGCCACCTGTCCCCAGGGCAACCCGATCCCGCGCGCCAGCGGCGAACTTGCGCCTCCGGCCGGCCGGCTGCTGAACGAACTGGCCGTCGGCCATTCGGCGCGCCTGCTGGCCTTTGAAGATGAAAGCGCGGAGGTGCTCGCGTATCTACAGCGGCGCGGCCTCCGGCCCGGCGCAGTGGTGACGGTGACCGAGATCGCCCCCCGGCACGGCCCGTTGACCCTGCGCCTCGAGGACCAGGAGGTCGTCCTGGGCGCCAGCCTGGCCGCCACCGTGCGCGTTGAACCGATCGCCGATTGACGACAAGGAGACCCTGTGACTGCGTTGACGTTTCTCAACCAACTCCGGCCCGGGCAGGAAGCCACCATCGTCCGCGTCGGCGGGCAGGGCGCGCTGCGCCGCCGGTATATGGAGATGGGGCTGGTGCGCGGCGAGACCGTGCGCGTGGAGCGCATCGCGCCTCTGGGCGACCCGGTGGCCTACAGCGTTAAAGGCTACCGCCTCTCTTTGCGGCGCGAAGAGGCCGGTCAGATCCAGGTCCGCCTCAATTCCTAGCGATACGAGCATGGCCGAGTTGACCATCGCCCTGGCCGGCAACCCCAACGCCGGCAAGAGCACCATCTTCAACGCGCTCACCGGCCTGCACCAGCACGTCGGCAATTGGCCCGGCAAGACTGTGGAGAAACGCGAGGGCGTCTGCCGGCGGAACGGCCACACGTTCCGCGTCGTCGATCTGCCGGGCGCCTACAGCCTGGCGGCCTACTCGCCCGAGGAGGTCGTCGCCCGCGACTTCATCCTGCAGGAACATCCCGACGTGGTGGTCAACGTCCTGGACGCCACCAACCTGGAACGCAACCTGTACCTGACCGTGCAGGTGCTGGAGCTGGGCGCGCCCGTGGTGGTGGCGTTGAACATGGCGGACGAGATGCGCGCCCAGGGTCTGCGCATTGACCGCGAGGCCCTGTCCCGGCAACTGGGCGGCGCGCCCGTGGTCGAGTTGTCGGCGCGGCGCGGCGAGGGGCTGGAGGCCCTGATGCAGGCCGTCCTGGGCGTGGCCGAAAGGCCGGGTGAGCCATGAGCGCGCCGACCCGTTCCTGGCCGGGCGCCTTCACCTTGGACTACGGGCGCGATCTGGAGACCGAGATCGCGCGGGTGTCCGCCGCCTTCGACGAACATCGCCTGGACACCGCGCCGTATCCGCGCCGCTGGCTGGCGCTCAAACTGCTGGAGGGCGAGGCCGATCTGCTGGCCGCGGTCCGCGGCCGGGCCGGCGGGGAAGCGGTGGCCCGCCTGGCCCAGGAACGGTCCGCCTATCTGGCGTCCGTCTACGGCGATGACGTGGACGTGCTGGCCGCCGACCGGCGCTACGGCTTTGTCAGCGGCGTGACGCGCCAGGTGCTCCGCAAGCCGGCGCTGGACCGCGTTTCGCTGACGGACCGCATCGACGACATCGTCACCCACCGCTGGCTGGGGCTGCCCGTCTTCCTGGCGGTGATGTACGTCATCTTCCGGCTGGTGATTGACGTCTCCGCGCCTTTCCTGGACTGGGTGGACGGCGTGATCAACGGCCCGGTGGCCGGCGGGATCGCGGCGCTGCTGCGGGCCCTGGCCGCGCCGGACTGGCTCCGTTCGCTGGTCCTCGACGGCCTGGTGGCCGGGGTGGGGGGCGTGCTGGTGTTTGTGCCCGGCCTGATGGTGCTGTTCTTCTTCCTGGCCGTGCTGGAGGACTCCGGCTATCTGGCCCGGGCCGCCTTCGTCATGGACCGCTTCATGCGCGTGGTCGGCCTGCACGGGAAATCCTTCATCCCCATGATCCTGGGCTTCGGGTGCGCGGTGCCGGCCATCTACGCTACGCGCACCCTGGCCAGCCGCCGCGACCGGATCCTGACGGCCCTGCTGGTCCCGCTCATGTCGTGCTCGGCGCGCCTGCCGGTCTACGTCGTCTTCGGCCTGGCGTTCTTCGGCAGCCGGGCCGGCACGGTCATCTGGCTGATGTACGCGCTGGGCATCGGCGCCGCCCTGCTGGCCGGGATGGTCTTCACGCGCACGCTGCTCAAACCGGATGTGACCTCGGCCTTCGTCCTCGAGTTGCCGCCTTACCGGCGGCCGGCGCTGCGCAGTCTGCTCATCCACATGTGGGAGCATACGCGCGAGTTCGTCCAGAAAGCCGGCACCGTGATCCTGGCCGTGTCGGCGGCGCTGTGGCTCCTGCTCAACCTGCCGTGGGGCGTGACCGATCAGCGCGCCTCGTACTTCGGCCAGGTCAGCGCCGCGCTCAGCCCGGCCTTCCGGCCGCTGGGTTTCGGGACCTGGGAGGCGGCCGGGGCGCTGGTGACCGGCTTCGCGGCCAAAGAAGTGGTCGTCAGCACGCTAAGCCTGATTTACGTCGGCGGAGCGGACACGGCGGAGGCGGAGGCGCCGCACAGCCTGGGCGAGGCGTGGTGGGACGTCGTCACCGGCTTCGGCGGGGCGGTCGTGGACGCGGGCCGGACGCTGTTGACCCTGATCCCGGGCGTGTCCTTCCCGGAGGCGGAGGCGGAGCCGGAGGACACCGCGTTGAGCGCGGCGTTGCGGCGGACCTTCACGCCGCTCAGCGCGCTGGCTTTGCTGGTCTTCGTGTTGCTGTATGTGCCCTGCGCGGCCACGCTCGGCGCCATCCGGCACGAGTTCGGCTGGCCGTGGGCGGTGGTCTCGGCCCTCTACCAGACCGGCGTCGCCTGGCTGGCGGCGTTCGTGATCTACCAGGGCGGCCGGCTGCTGGGGCTGGCGTAGTCTATGGTGACGCAGATTCTGGATCTGCTGGAGCAGCACCAGGGCGGGTTGGGGGCCCGGGAGATCAGCCGGCGGCTGGGCATTCAGCCCGGCGCCCTGGACGGCCTGCTGGACTGGCTGGTGCGCACGGGCCGCCTGGTGAAGCTCGACCCATGCGACACAGCCTGCGGCGCCTGTCCGCTGCAAACTGAATGCAACCTGCTCGCCGGCCGTCAGCCGCGCTATGTGTTCGTCGGGCGCGCGCCGGCCCGTCGGGGTCGTTTTGCGAATTTGGTGTAGTCTCCCGCCAGCAGTTGGGGCGCACGACCGTGCGCCCCACCGCGTTTACACAGGCATCGGGATACGGCCGCCCGTCACGGCGTCGGCGTTGGGGTAGGGCCGGTCTCGAGCCAGTCCAGGCGCGGGCAGGGGTTGTAGTCCT
>DAOUAB010000008.1:0-17174 GCA_034434015.1 Anaerolineales bacterium | reverse complement strand
TACCGGGCGTCCACGCCGTAGCGCTCGCGCGTGACCGCCCAGCAGCGCAGCACCGGGTCGGTCTGGTCGGCGGCGGGCCGGGCGACGCGCGCGCGCCAGGCCTCGACGTCGGCGGGCGTCGCGTCGCCGCGGTCCACCAGGTCATCGGTGGCGCGGCAGAAGCCGTACAGGGCGCGGATGGCGCGGCCCGCCTCGGCCGGCAGCAGCGCCGTGGCGGCGTAGAACGTCTTCGAGTTCCGGCGCGTGATTTCATCCGCTTGCTGGAAGGCGTCACGCAGTTCAGGCGTTTCGTCGGCCGGGGCGTCAGCCTTGAGGCGCATGGCGTCTTCTCCTGGGTGGGTCGGCGCGGCGCTAGGCGGGCGCCGGCGCGGTCTGGAGCCCGGGCGCGCGGGCGGTCACGAACTGGCCGCCGCTGATCAACTCGTCGGCGATCTTGGCCGACGAGAGCACGCCCGGTAGTCCGGCGCCCGGGTGCGTGCCCGCGCCGACGAAGTACAGGTTCTCGAAATTCTCGGAACGGTTGTGCGGCCGGAACCAGGCGGATTGCGTCAGCACCGGCTTCACCGAGAAGGCCGAGCCCAGGTGGCTGTTGAGCACGTCGCGGAAGTGCAGCGGGTCGATATGGTGCTCGGCGATCAGGTTCGCGCGCAGGCCCGGCAGGTAGTTGTCCTCCAGGAACTGCAGCAGGCGCGCCTTGTAGATCGGGGCGGTCTTGACCCAGTCGATGTCGGCGCCCAGGTGCGGCACGGGCGAGAGGACGTAGAAGCCCTCACAGCCGGGCGGCGCGATGCTCGGGTCGGTGAGCGTGGGCATGTGGAGGTAGAGCGAGAAGTCGTCGGCCAGGACCTTGCGGTCGAAGATGTCGTCCAGCAGGCCTTTGTAGCGCCGGCCCAGGATGATGTTGTGGTGGGCCAGGCCGTGTTCGCGGTACTGGCGCTTCGTGCCGAAGTACAACACAAACAACGACATGCTGTACGACATCGTGTTGATGCGGAAGTCGATCCAGCCCTTGCGGTGCCGGGGCGGGATGAGGCGCTTGTAGGTGAAGGCCACGTCCGCGTTGCTGACCACCTCGTCGGCGGCGTGGACGCTGCCGTCCTTGAGGCGGATGCCGGTCACGCGCCGGCCGTCCGGGGCCACCAGGATCTCGTCCACCTCGGCGTTCAGGTGAATGCGGCCGCCCAGATCGGTGATCAGCCGGCCCAGCCCGGCCACGATGGCGCCCGTGCCGCCCAGGGCGTAGTGCACGCCCCACTCGCGCTCCAGGTAATGGATCATGGCGTAGATGGATGAGGCGTCGAACGGGTTGCCGCCGATCAAGAGCGGGTGGAACGAGAAGGCCTGGCGCAGGAAATCGTCTTTGACGAACTCGGACACGTACTGGTAGACGCTCTTGTGAGACTGCAGCCGGATCAGGTCGGGCGCCGCCTTGAGCATGTCGACGACGCTCAGGAAGGGCTTGTCGGCCAGCTCGCGGAAGCCCTTATCGAAGATGGCCCGCGTAGTGCGCAGGAAACGGCTGTAGCCGTCGGCGTCGGCCGGGTTGAAGCGCTCGATCTGCGCGCGGGTGAAGGCCTCGTCGCCGTTGTAGTCGAAGCGGCGCTTCTGATGATCGAAGATGCGGTAGAACGGGCTGAGCGGCACGAGCTGGAAGTAATCCTCGCTCCGGCGGCCGGCCAGCTTGAAGATGTCGTCAAAGAGGAAGGGGGCGGTGACCACCGTCGGGCCGCCGTCGAACTTAAAGCCGTTCTGCTCGAACACATACGCGCGCCCGCCGAGCTTGTCCAGCTTCTCGAAAACGGTCACTTCGTGGCCGCGCGCCAGCAGCCGCGCCGCCGCGCCGAGCCCCCCGAAACCGCTGCCGATCACGATGATTTTTTTGCGCCTCACAGTTGTCTCCTTGGGCCGCCGGCGGCCGGTCCCCGGGCCGGCGGCGCCTGCGCCTCGATGTCACGCCAATTCGGATAAATCCAGCCCGTGTCCGACGGCCTTGAAAGAATCGCGCTCCGTCTGACTATGACCAGGATTTTAACGGCCCGCCCGCCCGATGTACACAAGTTGTACAATGTTTGTGGCGAGAATTAATCGAACCATAAGGTGGACGCCGACGCCGCCGGGCGTGAGGCCGAGATCAACCCGGTCCTGCGGGCGCTGGCCTCGCCCGTCAGGGGCCGCGTGGTCCTGATCGGGCCGCGGCGGGTGGGCAAGAGCGCGATGGCCCGGGCCGTGGCAGAACACGTTCGGGCAATTGATGATCGGATGGGAGGGAGGCATGGCCGGCGCCTCGGCCGGCTGATGGGCCAGGCCGAAGCGCCAGCCGGCCCTGGAGGGCGAGAGCCAGGGTCGTTTTTCGAATTTTGTGTAATTCCCCACCAGCAGGGGCGCACGGCCGTGCGCCCCAACGCGTTTACACCGGCATCGGGATACGACCGAGCCAGGAGTTCCTGGACGCGCTGCTGGAGCTGCGCCGCCGGACGGCCTCGTCAGGCTGAGGGCGGCGCCGGGCGCGGGGTGAAGGCGACCAGCGCGAGGAACGCGGCCAGGTCCAGCGCCAGGCCGGAGAAGATCACGGCCAGCACCACGCGCGGGCCGGCCGGCTCCACCCACTGGCCGATGAGCCAGGGCAGAAACATGCCGCCCAGGCTGCCGCCGATGAAGAAAAAGCTCGTGATCTGCCCGGTCAGCGCCAGGCGCCGGCTGGCGAACGCCATCAGGGTCGGGAAGATGGTGGCCATGCTGAACCCGGTCCCCAGCGCGGCCGCCCACAGGAGCGCCGGCGAGCCCGGCCAGAGCCAGGCCGCCCCGACGCTCGCCAGGCACCCGCTGAGCGCCGCCGCCAGGAGGGTGCGCGGCCGGAGGCGGGCGGCGAGCGGGATGGAGAGCAGGCGGCCGGCGGTGAGCGCGCCCCAGAAGGCCGAGGTGAGGTAGGCGGCGCTGGCCGCATCGGCCAGGCCCATGCGCTCCGCGTACGTGTAGACCCAGGCCCCGAAGCCCATCTCCGCGCCGACGTAAAAGAAGAAGCATGCCGTCAGCAGAGCGACCAGCCCGTAACGTGAGACGCCGCCCGCGGCGGCGGTCGGCGCGGCCTGGGCAGCCGGCGCGCGCCCGCCGGGGCTGGGCAGGCGCGCCAGCCACAGCGCAGGCGGCAGCGTGAGCGCGGCCAGCGCCCAATAAGCCCAGGCGATGGTGCCGCCCTGCCCGAGCACCTGCGCCACCACCAGCGGCGCCAGGAAAGCGCCCGCGCCGAACGAGAAATGCAGGCCGTTCATATACGGGCCGACGGCGTCGCCGTATGTCCAGACGATGAGCGTGTTGTTGCCCACGTCGACGGCCGCCTCGGCCGCGCCCAGGACCGCCATCAGGCCGGCCAGCGCCCAGAGCCAGGGCGCGAACGGCATGAGCCCCAGGCTGGCGGCCATCAACCCCAGTCCGGCGGCCATGATCGGGTGGCCGGGCAGACGATCGTACAGGCGGCCGACCAGCAGCGAGCCGGCCAGGTAGCCGACCGAACGCGCCACGAAGACCAGGCTGATGCCGCCGAGCGAGACGCCGGTCTGCTCCGCCAGGCCGGGCAGCGTCGGGCCGAGCGCGGCGGAGGCCAGCCCCACCGCGCCCAGGCTGGCGTAGTAGCCGACCAGCTGCGCCCACGCCCGCGGCGGCGCGGCGGCCGCGGCCGGCGCGCTCACGAGCGCGACCTCATCTCGCGCACGCCGTACGGGAAATCGTACTCGCCCATCTTGGCCAGGAACGGGTCCGGGTCGAAATACTCCGGCCCGTGGACGCCCGTGCCGCGCCAGACGCCGCTGGCAATCAGGTCCATGGCGATGACGGGGTTGACGGCCGTCTGCCAGGCCACGGCCTGCACGCCGTAGGTGCGCATGCACTCGGCGTTGTCGGCCACCTGGTAGAGGTACAGCTCGCGGCGCTTGCCGTCCTTGACGCCCGTGATCCACGTCCCGGCGCAGGTCTTGCCCGTCATCTTGTCGCCGAGCAGAGCCGGGTTGGGCAGGCAGGCGGCCACCACATCGCGCGGCGCCACGCGCGTCTTGCCCACGACCACGGCCTCCTTCTTGTCCAGGCCGAGCATGTGCAGCATGCGCAGGACGCGGATGAACTCGTCGCCCAAGCCGTACTTGAAGGTGACGCGCCTGCACTTGATGTAGCGCGGGATGAGCACCACCTCCTCGTGCTCCACATTGACGACTTCAAGCGCGCCGATGCCTTCGGGGAACGTGAAACGCTCCGGCTCCGAGAAAGGCTCGGTGGTGTACCAGCCGCGCGCCTGCTCCCAGACCAGCGGCGGGTTCAGGCACTCCTCGATCGTCGTCCAGATATTGAACGTGGGCGCGAAGGCGTACCCGTGGATTTGCAGATTCGAGCCGTCGCGCACGCCGATCTCATCGATCTCGTCGAACAGGTGCTTCTCGGCGTAACGGGCGAAGACATCGGACAGGCCCGGCTCCACGCCCATCCCCACCAGCGCCAGCAGGCCGCGCGCCTCCCACTTGGCCGCGCGTGCGAACTGGTAATCGCCCAGCATCACGCCCGGCCGGGCGTACGGCTCGGTGGGATGCGGCGCGGAGAGCGTCATCGCCATGTCAATGTAATGGCAATCGGCCGCATAAGCCGCGTCGAACACGACCTCGTTGAAGTGCGGGGCGACGGCGTTGACGATCAGGTCGATGCTGTGCTTGCGGGCCAGCCGCACGATCGCCTTTTTGTTGGAGGCGTCCACCTGCTCCACCGGGAAGCGTTTACGCGTGCTCAGCTTATTGCGGACCTTCTTGCAGCGGCGGATGTCATAATCGGCCAGGACCATCTGGTCCAGCCACGGGCGGCGGTCGGCCATGACGGCGATGGATTCGCCCACGGCGCCGACGCCGAGGAGTAAGACACGCATACAGAGCTCCTGTTCGCTTGTGAGAGGGGTTGGCGTGATTCTAGCCGAGGGAACCGGATTCTGGGAATCGAGCATCAGCGCCAGACCCGCGCCCCAACGTCATGACACCGCAATCCGGATACGGCCTTTCAATCGGCGGCGATGGAACCAGAACCCGCAGCGGGTGTATATATGATGAATGTCCCTCTCTGGAGAGGTTCGGTTGACAGAAGCAGAGTGGATCGGCCGGGCGCGGGCCGGCGATGACGCGGCCTGGGAGGCTCTCGTCGGCGCGCACCAGGCGGCCGTGTTCCGCCTCGCCTACCTGCTGCTCGGCGACGCCCACGAGGCCGACGACGTCGCCCAGGAGGCCTTCCTGCGCGCCGGCCGCGCCCTGGACCGCTTCGACACGGCCCGCCCGCTGCGGCCCTGGCTCCTGCGCATCACGGCCAACCTGGCCCGCAACCGGCGCCGGTCGCTCGGCCGCTACCTGGCCGCCCTGGAGCGCCTGTGGCGTTCCGAGCCGCGGCCCGCGCCCGCCCCGCCCGAGCTGAGCGCCGCCCAGGCCGACGCCCGCGACCTGTGGCGCGCCGTCCAACGGCTGGGCCAGAACGAGCAGCAGGTGATCTACCTGCGCTACTTCCTGGAGCTCTCGGAGGCGGAGATGGCCGGGGCCCTGGCCATCCCGCCGGGCACGGTCAAATCGCGCCTGCATCGCGCCCTCCAGCGACTGCGAGGCGTCATCCTGAGTGAATTCCCATCCTTGCATGAGGAGCTGGCCGATGGCTGACCGCGCCCGCACCGGCGGCACATCTGATGAACGGCTGGAGGCCTGGGTGCGCCTGACCGCCCGCGGCTTCCCCTATCCGCCCACGCCGGACCTGGCGTCCCGGCGGCGCGCCGGGGCGCTCGCTCCGCGCGCGGAGCCGCGCGCCCGGCTGGCCTGGGCCCTGGCGGCCGGCATCGTCGCGTTGGCCGCGCTGCTGGCAGTGCCGCAGACGCGCGCCGCCCTGATCAATGTCCTGCAGATCGGCGTGGTCCGCATCTTCCTGGCCAGCCCCACCCCGCCTCTGACGGCGACGCCCGGACCCACGCCGACGCTGCTGCCCTCCTTGTCCAGCCTCGCCGGCCGCACCTCCCTGGACCAGGCGCGGGGCGCAGTCTCCTTCCCCATCCGCCTGCCCGCTTACCCGGCCGACCTGGGCGAGCCGGACTACGTCTTCGTGCAGGACCTGGATGACTCAGCCGTGATCCTGGTCTGGCTGGATGCGAACCAGCCGGGCCGCGTGCGCCTCAGCCTTCACTATCTCACTAATGCAGGCCTCGCGTTCAAGGGCATCAAGGAGCCGCCGCAAGCGCTCGCCAGCGCCTCCGTCAATGGTCAACCCGCCGTGTGGACAGAAGGCCCTTACATCCTGGAGCTGCGCAGCGGCAGTTGGGAGTTCCGGCGCCTCATCGAAGGCCACGTCCTCATTTGGACCGAAGGCGGCCTGACGCTGCGGCTGGAGACAGACCTGCCTCTCGAAGAGGCCGTGCGCCTCGCCGAGTCGCTCAGGTGACGGCGCGGGTCCCCGGCGCCCCGGAACCGACGCCGGCCGGCCGGTGTATCCAGGTCAACCATTCACACTGGAGGCACAGCATGCGACTCTTGACCCGACCACGTCTCGCCGCCCTCCTCGGCGCCCTGGGCGTCCTGCTCATCCTCGCCATGCCGGTCTTTGCCGGCGGCTGGGCCGTCGCCACGCTAGATGCCGTCCCGACCGGCGTCACGGCCGGCCAGCCCTTCACCGTCGGCTTCACCATGCGCCAGCACGGCCTCCGGCCCGTGGACTGGGGTCCGATCACGCTGGCGTTCAGGCACGTGGACAGCCGCCGCACCGTGACGTTCACGGCCCCGGGCGGGGACAGCGCCGGCCATTACACCGTAGATGTGACTTTGCCGGAGGCCGGCACTTGGGAATGGACCCTGGGTGAAGGCTTGCTTCAGCCGATGCCCGCACTGACGGTCCAGGCCCCAGCTGCAGCCGCTTCCACCGTCGCGCCCCCGGCGGCGGGCGCGCCCCTGGGCCTGATCGTCGGCCTGGCCGGGCTGGCGGGCCTCGGCCTCGGGCTGGCGGCCCTGATCCGCACGCACCGCCCGTGGGCCGGCGCGCTGACCGTGAGCGCCGCGCTGGTGGCCGGTCTGGGCTTCACGCTGCCGCCGGCCGCGCCCGCCGCCAGCAGCCCGGGCAGCCCCAACAGCTCAACGATGACAGCGGCCGAACAGGGCGAAGCGTTGTTTCTGGCGAAAGGGTGCGTCATGTGTCACGCCCACGCCGCCGTCGCCGACGCGCGCCGCAAGACTATCGGCGAGTTCAACAGCTTCAGCACCGGGCCCGACCTGTCCAACTTCAGAGCCAGCGCCGAGTATCTGAAGACCTGGCTCAAAGATCCAGCCAGCGTCAAGCCCAAGACGGAGATGCCGGATCTTGGTCTGAGCGAGGCCGAGATCGCCGCGCTGACGGCTTTTCTCAACGCCGATCACTGAGGGTCCCGGCGCTGTCCTCGCCCTGTTGGCTGACGTTCGGTCCTCCGTCGGCCATCCCCCTGGCCCCTCCCCAACGCCGCGAAGCGTCTGACGCTGGGGAGGGCAAGGGCGGGGGGTGCCTTCGGCCTTTTTGGCTGACCAGTCCGGCTGTCAGACACCCATCACCGACGTCATGCCGGCGAAAGTCGGCATCCAGGAGCAGACGTGCGCAGAAGAGCGGGAGCTTCTGAGCCCCGGCCTGCGCCGGGGCGACGGTGGAAGTGGTTGAGCCAGGGCGCGGCGCCTGTTCCCGTCACCCATCACCGACGTCATGCCGGCGAGAGCCGGCATCCAGGAACAGAAGCGCGCGGAAGAGCGGTAGCTTCCGGGCCCCGGCCTGCGCCGGGGCGACGGTGGAAGTGGTTGAGCCCAGGCGCGGCGCCTGTTCCCGTCACCCATCACCAACGCCACGCCGGCGAGAGCCGGCCTCCAGGAGCAGACGTGCGCAGAAGAGCGGGAGCTTCCGGGCCCCGGCCTGCGCCGGGGCGACGGTGGAAGTGGAAATGGTTGAGCCCAGACGCGGCGCCTGTTCCCGTCACCCATCACCCACGTCATGCCGGCGAAAGCCGGCATCCAGGCGCAGACGCGCGCAGAAGAGCGGTAGCTTCCGGGCCCCGGCCTGCGCCGGCCGTGTCCCGATTCCCGTGTAAAAGCGTTGGGGCGCACGGCCGTGCGCCCCGGCTGGTGGGAAATTACACAAAATTCGAAAAACGACCCCTTCGCCGGGGCGACGGTGGAAATGGCTGAGCCCAGGCGCGGCGGCCTGGAGATTGACCACCAGCGGCGAAGGCACCCAGGGCGGGGGCGGGCTTGACTTCTGGACGATCTGTAATAGAGTCGCGGGCCATGCCGGCCCAGGTCGAGCAGTTGCCGCTGTTCTCCACCCCGCCCGACGAGCTGTCGACGGCGGCGGCCGCCCACGGCCCGGCGCGCGACCCGGCCGGGACTCTGAAGACCACGGCCTCGCTCAAAGCCGCCATCGTCGCCTGGTGTGAGCACCTGCGCCGCGAAGGCGCGCGCGAGAACACGATCAAGGCCTTTGGCGGCGACCTCAACCTGTTCGCGACCTTTGTAGGGGCCGGCCGCAGCCTGGACCAGATCAGCACGCGCGATCTGGAGAAGTGGCTGCAGGCCCAGAAGGCCAGCGGGCGCAGCCCCAAGACCTACGCCCGCCGCATCACGTCGCTCAAGGCTTTCTTCCGCTGGCTGGAGCAGGCCGGCGTGCTCACCACCGATCCGGCCGGGCCCATCATCCAGCAATCGGTGCTCAGCCCTCTGCCCGTCTACCTCACCGAGGCCGAGGTCGAGGAGGCCAAGGCCGCCGCCCGCGCGCTCTGGCGCCATCCGGATAAGCCCGATATCCGCCCCTACCTGCTCTTCACGCTTCTCATCCAGACCGGCATCAAGAAGAGCGAGTGCCTCAACCTGGAGCCCAACCACATCGACCACTCGAACCCGGACGAGCCGGTGCTGTGGGTGCGTTACCCGGAGGCGCGCAATCGCTACAAAGAACGCAAGCTGCGGCTGGAGCCCGGCTGGATCCAGGTCTATCAGACCTACCTGGCCGAACAAAAGCCGGCGCAGAAGCTTTTCCCCTACAAAGCCCGGCGGCTGGAATATTTGCTGGAGGACATCACCAACGCCGCCGGCCTGGACAAGCACATCTCCTTCGAGATGTGCCGCTGGACATGCGCTGTCCGCGACGCCCGCGCCGGGATGGATTTCGACAAGATCCGGCAGAAGCTCGGCCTCTCCAAAATCCAGTGGCGCGAGATCGGGGCCAAGTTGAAGAAACTGGTCGAAGCGCCGCTGTAAGCCTGACGGGTTACGGCCGCCACTGCCCGCGGCCGTGTCCCGAGGTCCGCGTGTTTGCGTTGGGGCGCACGGCCGGCGCCTCTGCCGATGGAAAATTACACAAACCTCGAAAAACGACCCTACCCACTACCCACGCGAGTCGAAGGTGGCCCGGAAACGGCGCGCCACCTCCTCGTCCAGGCCGTCGGCGAAGGCATGGAAGCGGGCCAGGACCTGGCGCCCGGCCTCGGTGAGGTGCGCGCCGCCGCCGTGATGCCCGCCGACGGCGGTCTCGACCACCTTGTAGCCCAGCCCGCGCTCGATCTCCTGCACCTTCTCCCAGGCGCGGCGGTAGGGCACCCCGAGTCTCTCAGCCGCCGCGCTGATGGAGCCGGCCGCAGCGATGGCCTCCAGCAGCCGCACGCGCCACGGGCTGAGCACCACCTTGCCGTCGATCTCAAGCCAGACGTTGAATTTAGGCTGCATCGTCTCCCCGCCTGAACCAGAACCGGACCACGCGCCGCGTCGCGCCGGTCACCTTGAAACGCTCACCCAGCCGCAGGCCGGCCACCCACACGATCTCGTCCTCGGCCCGGCCGGCCGGGCTCGGCGTGACCACCAGCGGCCACCGGTCGCGCAGCGCCTCGTCCACCCTGGCGTTGATGTAAAAGTCCGACAGCTTGACGTGGCGGCCCCCCATGCCGAGCGGCTGAAACCGGTCACCGGGCCGCCGCGCGCGCAGGCGCCAGCCTCCCTCGCCGAGCCTGTCCGCATCAACCTCGACCCGCCACGGGTCGGCGTTGGCCTCAATTTCGGCCAGCGACCATGCGCCGGCGGCCAGCGGCTCAGCCGTGAAGCGCCAGCCGGCCGGAGGCTGTCCGCCCACCAGCAGCGGCAGGTCGGCGCGGGCCGGCCGATGGCCCCAGGCGCCGACCACGATGGCGTCGGCCGTCACCTTCAGCCTCAGGCCGCCCAGCAGGTCGCAACTGCGGCCCGGCGCCGCGCGCCGGCTGAAGCGCACGGCATGCTCCAGCGGCGTGAAGTCGACGTTGCGCTCGTCCGGCAGCAGGCGCTGCACGGCCCGGCGCAGCAGCGCGCGCTGCTCAGGCACGCCCAGCGCCGCCCAGCGCGCCCGGTCAAACTCGACCGGCGGCCCGGCAGCCCGGATCGTCCGCGGCCACAACTCGTCAAGGGCGTTCTGCAACAACGCATGCTCGCCGGCCAGGACCTCGGCCGTCCGCCGCAACACGTCGCGGATCCGGGGCTGATAGGTTTCCAGTTCCGGGAGGAGCACGTGGCGCAGGCGGTTGCGGAAGAGCGCCGTATCCTGGTTGCTCGGGTCCTGCACCGGCCGCAGGCTGTGTTCGGCGCAATACGCCTCGACCTCCCGGCGCGTCGTCGTCAGCAGTGGGCGCACCAGCCACAGGCCGTCCTGGGAAGCGGGAATTGGGATGTGGGATTTGAGCAACATCCCCTTCAGCCCGCCCAGCCCGCTCCCGCGCAGAAAGTGCATGAGCACCGTCTCGGCCTGGTCGTCGGCGGTGTGGGCCACGGCGACGACCGGCGCCGCGACGGCCGCCGCCACCCGCGCCAGAAAGGCGTACCGCACGGCGCGGGCGGCTTCTTCGAGCGACTGCCGGCGCTCCGCCGCCCAGGCGCGCGTGTCCACGGTTTCAGTGTGGAACGGCCAGCCGCGCGCCTCGGCCTCCCGCTGCACGAAGGCCGCCTCGGCGGCGGCCTCGGGGCGCAGCCCGTGGTCGAGATAGGCCACGTACAGACCCAGGCGCCAGTCGGGGGCCAGGGCCGTCAGCACATCCAGCAGGCACAGGCTGTCCGGCCCGCCAGAGACCCCTGCCACTACCCGGTCGCCCGGCTGAAAAAGGCCGCGCTCGCTGATCAGGGTCCGCACCCGGTCCAGGAGGGTCATAGGGGGATTATACGACCGCCGGCGGCCCGTGACCGGGGCCTGGCGTCTATGCGTTCTCCCCGGCGCAACTCAACATAGTGTAAAGTTGTCCATAATTTTGCGGATGGTATAATCTTTCCCCGCAGTCAGGAGGCACACTTGCAGCAAGTTGGCAACATCTTGATGCGGCCACTCAAGTGGCTGCTGGGCATGTTCTCTTTGGATATCGGCATCGACCTGGGCACCGCCAACACGCTGGTCAATGTGCGCGGCAAGGGCATTGTTCTCAACGAGCCCTCCTGGGTGGCGATCGACAAGAAGACCAAGGAGCCCAAGGCCATCGGCGCCGAGGCCAAGGAGATCGCCGGCCGCACGCCGGCCAACATCGTCGCCATTCGGCCGCTGCGCGATGGCGTCATCTCCGAGTTCGAGATCACCGAGGCCATGCTCGAGTACTTCATCGGCAAGGCTCACGAGCAGAGCCTGGTCCCCATCCCCAGCCCGCGCGTGATCATCGGCATCCCCTCCGGCGTCACCGAGGTGGAGAAACGCGCGGTGCACGACGCCGCGCTGGCGGCCGGCGCGCGTGAAGTCGGCCTGATCGAAGAGCCGATGGCGGCGGCGCTGGGGGCCGGCCTGCCCGTGGCGGAGCCGCGCGGCTCGATGGTGGTGGACATCGGCGGCGGCACTACCGAAGTGGCCGTCTTCTCGATGGGCGGCATCGTCCTGTCGCGCTCGCTGCGCGTGGCCGGCGACGAGATGGACCAGGATATCATCCAGTACGTGCGCAACAAGTACAACCTGCTCGTCGGCGAGCGCATGGCCGAGCGGGCCAAGATCGCCATCGGTTCGGCGTACCCGCTCTGGGAGGAGAAAACCTTCGCCCTGCGCGGCCGCAACCTGGTGACCGGGCTGCCGGAGAGCGTGGAGGTCTCATCCATTGAACTGCGCGAGGCGCTGGCCAACTCGGTCAACATCATCGTCTCGGCCATCAAGGACGCCATCGACGAGACCCCGCCGGAGATCATCGCTGACCTGATGGAGATCGGCATCTGCATGGCGGGCGGCGGCTCGCAGCTCCAGGGCCTGGCTGAGCGCCTGACCGAGGAGCTGAAGATCCGCTGCTGGCTGGCCGAGGACCCCATGACGTGCGTGGCGCGCGGCGCCGGCCGCATCCTCGAGGACTACGACAACCTCAAGCGGCTGCTGGTCGGCCTGGAGCGCGGCAGCACCTCGAGGTGACATGACCCGCTTCCAGGCCCGCACTCTGCTGGTCGTCGTGCTGGCGGCGGCGAGCCTCGGGCTGCTGGCTTTCGGCGGCTCGCCCCTCCTGGCCCCGCTGCGCGCCGCCGTCCAGGGGCCGCTGGCCGCCGTGCAGCGCGCGGTGGCCGAGGCGTGGCGCGGCGTGGCGCCTCAGCCCGCCCAACCGGCGCCGGAGGCCGAGGCGCTGGCGGCCCGCGTGGCCGAGCTGGAGGCTGAGATCGCGCGCCTGCAGGCCGAGAACATCCAGCTCAAAGAGAAGGAAAGCGAGCTGCGCATCCTGAGCGGCCTGGTGGAGTACGCGCGCTCGCAGCCGGAGGCCAAGTACCTCACCGCCAACCTGATCGGCCAGGACACCTCGCCGCTGCTCACCTATCTCATCTTCGACCGCGGCTCGGACGACGGCGTGATCCGCGGCATGCCGGTGGTCACCGGCGACGGCCTGGTGGGCCGCGTGGTCGAGGTCAGCCCCGGCGCCTGCAAGGTCCAGCCGATCACGGACCCGGCCTCGGCCATCGCGGCGCGCTTGCAGACGTCGCGCGACCAGGGCATCGTGCAGGGCCAGCTCGGCGGCGGGCTGGAGATGCGCTTCATCACCCAGCAGACCCGCCTGGAGCCGGGCGAGGTCGTGCTGACCTCCGGCCTGGGCGGCGCTTACCCGCCGGGCATCGTCATCGGCCGGGTGGCCGGCGTGCAGCAGCTCAACTACGAGGTCCTGCAGCGGGCCGAGCTCATCCCGGCCGTGGACCCGACCCGGCTGGAGATCGTCCTGATCATCACGAACTTCACGCCCGCCGACCTCAGCCCGTTCTTCCAGGCCACGCCCACCGCCGCGCCGGCGCCGGCTGCGCCATGACCCGCACGCTGCTGATCGGTCTGCCGCTGCTGGCCCTGGCCGCGGTCCTGCAATCGACGGTCCTCGCCGCCTTCCGGGTGCTGGCGGGCGGCGGGCTGGACCTGGTCCTGGTGTTGACGCTGGGCTGGACGCTGGCCGGCGACTGGCAGGGCGGCATCGTCTGGGGGTTCCTGGGCGGCCTGTTCCTGGACCTGCTCTCCGGCGGCCCGCTCGGCGCTCAGGCTCTGGCGCTCGTGCTGACGGCCTACCTGGCCAGCCTGACCGAGGGCCAGTTCTGGCGGTCGCACGTTCTCCTGCCGCTGGCCGCCGGCCTGACCGCCAGCGCCGCCTACCATCTGATGATGATCACCCTGCTGACGACCGCCGGCCACGCCGTAGACCTCGCCGGCGCGCTGACCGGCGTGATGCTGCCCTCGGTCCTGATCGACACGCTGGCGATGCTGCCGGCCTATCACCTGCTGCGCGGATTGCACGCCGTGGTCTATCCGGAGCCGGTGAAGAGGTGAGGGACGAACGGCCATGAAGAAACGCCGCTGGACGGTGACCTTCTCGCGCGAACTGCTGCTGTACGCCACCCTGGCCGCCCTGACGGCCATCCTGCTCGGGCGACTGTTCCAGTTGCAGATCGTGCAGACCGAGCAATTCCTGGACGCGGCCGAGGAGAACCGCATCACGCGGGTGAGCGAGCCGGCGCCGCGCGGCGTGATCTATGACCGGCGCGGCGTGCTGCTGGCGCGCAACCTGCCGTCGTTCATCGTCACCATCACGCCCGCCTTCCTGCCGGACGATCCCGACCCGACCGACGACGTCGATCCGGCGCACACCCAGGCCATCTACCGGCGCCTGGCCGAGATCCTGGACATGCCCCTGGTCGTGCCCGGCTCCACGCCGCAGGCGCCGTGCTCGGACGGCCGCGGCATCAAGGACCTGGTGGACGAGGGCGCCGGCTTCCAGCCGTACACGCCGGTCAAGATCAAGTGCGATATCGACCAGGAGACGGCCTTCATCCTCAAGCAGGAGATCGCGGCCATGCCCATGCCCGGCGTGGATGTCATTGTCGAGCCGGTGCGCGATTATCCCACCGGCGCGCTCACCGCCGCCATCGTCGGTTACATGGCCCCCATCCCGGCCCAGCAGGACGCGCCGCTGACCTACAACTACTACGTGAACGAGCGCGGCCTGCTCCCTAACCGGGACCGGATCGGCGTGCAGGGGGTCGAGGCGTCCATGCAGGATGAACTGGCCGGCCAGAACGGCAGCCGGCTGGACGAGGAGGACGTGGCCGGCCGCTTCCTGCGGACCACGGCGGTGGAGACCGAGACCGTGCCGGGGCTGAACGTCCAGCTGACCATCGACGTGCGCCTGCAGCGGGCGGTGGAGGCCGCGCTGCTCAACCGCCTCAACTACATCCGCGACTGGACCGGCGGCCAGCAGAACTTCACCAGCGGCGCCGTCATCGTCATGAACCCGAACACGGGCGAAATCTACGCGATGGTCTCGTGGCCCACCTATGACAACAATCGCTTTGCCCGCCGGATCGATCTGGACTACTACTTCAGCCTGGTGGGCGACCCGGAGCGCGGCATCCCGCCCAACCCGGATTACCCGATGCTCAACCACGCCGTCCAGATCCTCTACCCGCCCGGCTCGGTCTTCAAACTGGTGACGGCCACGGCGGCGCTGCAGGAAGGCGTCATCGACCCGGATCGCGAGATCGAGGACCCCGGCAAGATCACCATCCGCAACCGCTATTTCCCGGCCGACCCGGGCAAGGCCAAGGACTTCGTCTGCTGGATTCTGAGGAACACCGGCGAAGGCCACGGCCAGGTGAACTTCGTCCGCGGCATCGCCGAATCATGCAACGTGTACTTCTACAAGATCGGCGGCGGCTACGAGCCGGACCGGCTGGAGGGGCTGGGCGAGGTCCGGCTGGCGCAATGGATGGAAATCTTCGGCTTCGGCGCGCCGACCGGCATCGAGCTGCCGGCGGAGCAGGCCGGCTTCATCCCGACGCGCGACTGGAAGCGCATCAACGAGGGGGAGAACTGGACCACCGGCGACACCTACAACGCCGTCATCGGCCAGGGCTTCGTGCAGGTGACGCCGCTGCAAATGCTCAACGCCTATAACGCCGTCATCAACAACGGGCGCCTGCTCCAGCCGCAACTGGTGGACAAGCTGCTGGACGGCGAAGGCAACGTCATCAGCGACACCCAGCCGGTGCTGATCCGGACGCTGCCCGTGGACCCCGAGAACCTGGCGCTGGTGCGCGAGGGCCTGCGCCGCACGGTGGCCGATGGGACGCTCTCCGGCGCGGTGCTGTACGGGGACGACTCGCCGATCGTGGATTTGCCGGGCATCAACGCCGCCGGCAAGACCGGCACCGCCGAATACTGCGACCGGCTGGCGTGGAGCCGGGACCTGTGCATCCCGGGCCAGTGGCCGGCCCACGCCTGGACGATGATGTATGCGCCCTATGAAAACCCGGAGGTCTCGGTGATCGCCTTCGTCTACAACGGCACCGAAGGCTCGATCGTGGCCGGCCCGGTGGCCAACGCCGCGCTGCGCGCGTACTTTCAGATTATGCGCGGCGTCGAGTTTGAAGACGTCCCGGCGACGGAAACGCCGTCCACCGAAGAGCCGCCGGCCACCCCGGGCGATGGCGCGCCTGTCTCGCCGCGCTGACGGCGCCGGGTACGGCGCGGGTGGCGCCTTATGCGGCGCGGCCGGCGCCGGCGTCTTCGGCGCGGCGCTGGCCCGGCACCTGTTCGAGAGCGCGCCGCCGTCCCTCGGCCTGTTCGCCGGCTGGCCCGCCGTCGTGCTCCTCGCCGGCCTGGCCGCGCTCTCCGGCTGGCGTCTGGCCCGCGGCCTGGGGGAGCGCTGGCCGGCGCTGACGCCGCTGTTCCTGCCCCTGGCCGGTCTCCTGGCGCCGGACGTCAACCCGCTGCGATCGGGCGTCCTGCTCTTCGGCAGCCTGCTCCTCGTCCTGCTCTGGCTGGCGCCCTCCCCATGGGACGGCGAGAAGCCCCGCCGGAGTCTTGGGATTGGGGAGTTCGGCCTGGGGGTTTCACTCTTAGCCCTCTACCTGCTCACCCTCTCCCCCACCGTCGGCGAGGCCGACGCCTTCGAGTTCCAGGTGAGCGTCGCGCGGCTCGGGATCGCGCACGGCAACGGTTATCCGCTGCTGATCCTGTTCGGCAAGCTGTTCGAGGGGCTGCCGCTGGGCGGGACCCAGGCCTGGCGCGTCAACCTCTCATCCGCCGTCGCCGCCGCTGGGGCGGCCGTGGGCGTGATGGCGATTGCGCGCCGCCTGGGGGCCGGCGTACGGCCGGCCGGGCTGGCGGCCTTCGCCCTGGGCGCCGCCCCGAGCCTGTGGGCGCGCGCCACCGAGATCGAGGCCTATCCCCTCAACGCCGCCCTGATGACGGCCTGCCTCTACCTGGGCCTGTCGCTTATAGACGACAGCGCTTTCGACCCGGCCGCCTCTCATCTCCCCTTACCGGTCCTCGCCTTTATTTTCGGCCTCTCCCTCACCAACCACCTGACCGCGCTCATGCTGGCGCCGGCGCTGGGCTTCGCGGGCCTGGCCTGGCTTCACGCCGGCTGGAAGCGCGGACTTCTGCCAGCGGCCCTCCGTCAACTGCCTCTGGCCGCCCTCGCCTTCCTGCTCGGCCTCAGCGTCTATCTCTACATCCCGCTGCGCTGGCCGGCGGTGGGCGGCGGCGAGCCGTTCACGGTTGAGCGGCTGCTGTATTTCGTGCGCGGCGGCGAGGCGGCGGCCCAGTTCGACCCGTGGCTGCCGCTCAAGGAGCCGCAGCGCTTCGGCTACGTCTTCCGCAAACTCACGACCGAGTTCACGCCCGCCGGCTTCGCGCTGATGCTGCTCGGCCTCGCCGCGGCCTTTTTCGCGCGC
>DAOUAB010000007.1:0-15340 GCA_034434015.1 Anaerolineales bacterium | reverse complement strand
TCTCCAGCACCTGGCCGATGTTCATGCGGCCGGGCACGCCCAGCGGGTTGAGGATGATGTCGATCGGCGTGCCGTCCGCCAGGAAGGGCATATCGGCCACGGGCACGACCTTGGAGATCACGCCCTTGTTGCCGTGGCGGCCGGCCATCTTGTCGCCCTCGGTGATCTTGCGGCGCTGGGCCACCGAGACGCGCACCATCTTCTCCACGCCGGCCGGCAGGTCGCGGTGTTCGTCGCGGGTGAAGACTTTGACGTCGATGACCTTGCCGCGCTCGCCGTGCGGCAGGCGCAGGGACGAGTCCTTCACCTCGCGCGCCTTCTCGCCGAAGATCGCGCGCAGCAGCTTCTCCTCCGGCGTCAGCTCTTTCTCGCCCTTGGGCGTGATCTTGCCGACCAGGATATCGTTGGGGCCGACCTCGGCGCCGATGCGGATGATGCCGTGCTCATCCAGGTCCTTGAGCGCCTCCTCGCCCACATTGGGGATGTCGTAGGTGATCTCCTCCGGCCCCAGGCGCGTGTCGCGCGCCTCGACCTCGTGCTTCTCGATGTGGATCGACGTGAAGCGGTCCTCGCGCACCATGCGCTCGGAAATCAGGATGGCGTCCTCGTAGTTGCCGCCTTCCCAGGAGATGAAGGCCACCAGCACGTTGTGGCCGAGGGCGATCTCGCCGTGGTCGGTGGAGGACGAGTCGGCGATGACGTCGCCCTTCTTGACGCGCTGGCCCTTGGTGACGGCCGGGCGCTGGTCGATGCACGTGCTCTGGTTGGAGCGCGTGTATTTGCGCAGGCGGTAGACGCGTTTCTTGCTGCCGCTCTGGACGATGATCTCCTTGCCGGTGACGGAGATCACGTCGCCGTCCTCCTCGGCCGTCAGCACCTGGCCGGAGTCCAGCGCGGCCTGCTTCTCCATGCCGGTCGAGACGATGGGGACATCGGGGCGCAGGAGCGGCACGGCCTGGCGCTGCATGTTGGAGCCCATCAGGGCGCGGTTGGCGTCGTCGTGTTCCAGGAACGGGATGAGCGCCGCGCTGATGCCCACGATCTGGCGCGGGGCGACGTCCATGTAGTCGATGCGCTCCGGCGACGCGAACAGGAACTTGGAGGCGTGCCGGCAGGACGGCCGGGCGCGCACGAACTCCATGTTCTCGTGCAGCGGCGTGGTGGCCTGGGCGATGGTGTAGCGGTCCTCAGCGTCGGCCGACAGGTAATGGATGTCGTCCGAGACGAAGGGCACGATGTCCACCTCGCTCTTGACCCGGGCGATTTTCCGGACCAGGTCCCGGGTGATCTCGTCGCCCTCGCGGGCGATCGTCTCGCCGGTCTTGGGGTCGGTGATGTCCTCGCGCAGCTTGCGGCCGATCAGGCGCTTGTCGTCCACCGGCAGCCACTTGATGACCTTGCGGTAGGGCGTCTCGATGAAGCCGAAGGCGTTGACCTTGGCGTACGAGCCCAGGCGCCCGATCAGGCCGATGTTCGGGCCTTCCGGCGTCTCGATCGGGCAGATGCGGCCGTAGTGCGAGTGGTGCACGTCGCGCACGTCAAAGCCGGCGCGCTCGCGGCGCAGGCCGCCCGGGCCGAGGGCCGAGAGGGTGCGCTTGTGGGTCAGCTCGGCCAGCGGGTTGGTCTGGTCCATGAACTGCGAGAGCTGGCTGGAGCCGAAGAACTCGCGGATGGCGGCCACGATCGGGCGGATGTTGACCAGCGTGAGCGGCGTGACGTTGTCGCTCTCGCGGATGGACATGCGCTCCTTGACCACGCGCTCCATGCGGCGCAGGCCGACGCGCATCTTGTTCTGGATCAGCTCGCCGACCGTCTTGACGCGGCGGTTGCCGAGGTGGTCGATGTCGTCCGTGTCCTCGACGCCGTTGTTGATGTTGATCATGCGCTTGAGGACGTTGATGACGTCCCAGGCGGTGACGGTGCGGTGGCTGAGCGGCACGATCTCGGTCAGGCCGAGCTTCTGGTTGAGCTTGTAGCGCCCCACCCGCTCCAGGTCGTAGCGGCGCTGGTCGAAGAGCTGCTGGAGCAGGAACTCGCGGGCGTTGTCCAGGGTCGGCGGGTCGCCCGGGCGCATGCGCTTGTAGAACTCGACCAGGGCTTCCTCGGCGACGGTGCGCTTATCGCGCGTCGACTCGCCCCAGGCAGGTTCCTGGCGCAGGGTGGCCGGGATGAAGAGGTGGTCCGGGTTGGTGTCGACATCCTTGAACAGCTCGAGGATCTCATCCTCCGAGCCGGTCTTGATCGGCGAGTTCTCCAGGCCGTCGCTGACGGCGGCCAGGGCGCGCAGCAGGATGGTGACCGGGACGGTGCGCTTGCGGTTGAACTTGAGCGTCAGGTAGTCGCTCTTGCGCGTCTCGAACTCCATCCAGGCGCCGCGGTCCGGGATGAGCTTGGCCATGGCCAGCCGGCGGCCGGTGTTGCGGTCCTCCTCGGCCTCGAAATAGACGCCGGGGGAGCGGATGAGCTGGGAGACGACAACGCGCTCGGTGCCGTTGATGATGAACGTACCGTTGTCCGTCATCAGCGGGAAATCGCCCAGGAAGATGTCGTTCTTGACCGGGCTGGAGACCTCGGCGCCGGTGAGCAGCACGGAGACGTACAGCGGCGCGGCGTAGGTGATGTCGCGCTCGACGCACTCGTCGATGCCGTGCTTGGGCTCGTCGAACCAGTATTTGAGGTTGAAGCCCATCTGCTCGACGCGCTTGCACGGGAACCAGAGCTGCATGCCGCCGTTGAACGACTCGATGGGCGAGACCTCATCGAACAGTTCGGCCAGGCCTTCCTTGCGGAACCATTCAAACGATTCGAGCTGGACTTCGATCAGCGAGGGGAGCGTGAGGACGTCCTTAATACGCGCGTAAGACTTGCTACCCAAGACGTTCGACATGCGTTGGCTCCTGCGGCGTGGAAACGGGGCTCGCGGCAGCGCCGCTCGCGAAAAAGATCACAAAGCGTACGGGTAAGAACGGCGCTATTCGGAATTGTTATTTTATCAACGATATTGATTAAGTCAACCCCCTTGTTCGAAAAAACAGGGCTTCAAGCCGGGCGGACAACGGGTGACCGCCGCGCCGGTCCTGCGCCGGGCGGCCCGTGTTCGCGCCGGGATTGGTCACCGGGCTGCCGGCCTGCGCGCCCGGTCGTTTTTTCGAGTTTTGTGCAATTTCCCACCAGCCGGGGCGCATGGCCGTGCGCCCCAACGCGTTTACACAGGCAGCGGGATACGGCTGCGCGGCATAGGGTTCTCCAATTTTAAGGCTGTAAAAAGGTTTGCCAGATGCTGGCAGTTAAACCGTCCTGCGTTTTGTTCCTTCGGGTAAAGAGAATTCCCGTGGCGGAGTTTGGGTCGTAACTGCACGCGGCAGACCCCAGTTCGTTTGCCTGCGAATCGATAATTTTTGCGCGCAGCCATAAATTGCCAGACGCGTCTTTCCTGATCGAGGGGCCTTCGAGCGAGGTGATTTCCAGCGCCACACACCCTTTGTGGTTGTAGTCGCCAAATTCGGTATTCCAATCGTCTGGCGAGGCGATGAGGAGCAAATCGCCATTTTTGCCGGGCGCCACGTCCACCTGAGTAAAGCGCGTGGCGCCCAGCATTTTTGCTTCGGCATTTCCCAGCAATTCGCCTTTGTATTCCCATTGCCATGAGGCGGGCGCTCCGTCTGGCTTGGCGGCAAATACATACACCGCATCGCGGCTGATATCCTCCCTGTTTCTAAGGTTAAACGCAACCATGATCAGATAAAGCGTGCCGTTTGCAAAGTAAAGGCTGGGCTCGTTCCAAAAGAATGTTTTTTATCCGCATCGCTCATATCGGCGGGTATCAACGATGAATTTGGGTTCCAGGCCGGGTTAGTGATGCCGCCCCCCAACACCGCGTAGGGCGCGTTGGTCAAATCGGCGGGGCGGTCCGCCTGATACACCCTGATATGGAACGAATCGGGCGGTCTCAGCGCCATGCCTCCCTGTTCCGGCACAAAATAATTGAGCGTCACCCCAAACCACGTCGTTTGTCCGTTGATGGTTGCAGGAAGCAGATTGACGACCTCATAATCCAGATACCCTGTTTGGGAGGGCGCGGCGGGGTTCACGATGGGGGTGGCCGTAAATAGCGTTGTGACAAAATCCCAAGTGTTTCCTTGATCCATAGACTTCGCCAGATGAATGTCCACGCTTGGCACGGGTCTTCGCTCCGCGAACTTCAGATGGGGCCACGAATAGGACAGCCATAACACGCCCTCCTCGTCCTGCCGGAGGGTGGGGTCGGCATAGCCTGAAAAGGGGCTTTCGCTTCCGTCGGGCAATGTGTATTGACTGTCTCCGCGAATGACGAGCTCTTTGCAGGTCTCGCCAGCGCCGCAATCCGCTTGCAGCGTTTCGGGCATCGGGACGGTCGGAACGGTGGGCGGCGTTTCCGCTGGAGCGATTGACCTGCCGCAGGCGATAGCCGCCAGCGCCAAAACGAAGAAAGGGAAGATAATTTTGTTCATTTTTCCATCAGGGCGGATTGAAAGAAGTCCAACATGCGGCGGCGGTATTCGTCCGGGATAACGGCGGGACCGCTGGTGTGATGCGCGTTCTCGATTAACCAAAATTCAACGCTGGCGCCTGCCGCGCCAATGTATCGCTCATAGACACGGCGTTCAAAATCATCCTGTCCCGCCATCACAATCATCGTTGGGGTATCGTTGATGGTGGGGAGAATTTCGGTAAACGGCGGGGGAGGCTTTTGCCCAATATGGATTTCCGCCATTTTCAAGATGATGGTTTGCAGTAAGGTTGCAAATTCCTCGCCAAAGTTTTCAGCGGCGGGGTAGTCGCTGATTTGCTGTGCCTGGACACCATCCAGCCAGAGGGCGGCAAACCGTTCGGGGTCGAGGCGGACGGCATTCAGGGCGATATGCCCGCCCAGCGATAACCCCACCACGCCGATTCGTGCGCCATCCACGTCAGGGCGTTGGGCAAGAAAATCGGCAATCGCCAATAAATCGCTTCCATCCTTCCAGCCGAGGGTGGTCATGGTTCCGGTGGATTCGCCCAGGGCGCGCTGGTCGTAGAGAAAAACGCCGTACCCCGCCTCGATGAGTTGCCGGGCGTGCCACGCCGTCCCGCGCCTGTCTCCGCCCGCGCCATGCAGCAGGATGATTACCGCGCTGGGGGTTTCTTCAGGAGGCGCGTACCAGCCCACGAGGGTGATCCCATCCTCTGTCTCGAGGCGAAGCGTTTCATACTCAGCCGCGCCGTAGTCCAGCGGCGTTTCACAACAGATGGGGTGCGGGTCCGGTTTAGTCTGAGAATAGAGAAAGGCAAAGGGCCCAATGACGAAAAGGACGAGGGGAATTTCCAGCGCCGTGCAGAGATAAATCCGCCAGCGATAAAGCGCGCCGCGGCGCGCCAACATCCACTCAAAGATGAAGCCCACCGCCAAGCCTGAGACACCGCCCCAAAGCAAACCCGCCAGAAGCGCGCCCGCGTAATATCCCGTGAGCATTCCCAGCATTATGCCAACCAGCATATTCAACAGCGGAAAGGCAAAACGATTTGGGTGAGAGGAAGATGGTTGTTTTTTCATAAGCGGTAATCGGCGTTGCTGTTGGCGTTAGCGGCGCGGCTGGCTTCGCGCAGCGAGCAGTCGGCGTTGCAGGCGCCGTCGTTGGTGTCGGTCTGTTTGGTGACGGTGTGCGTCCCGGTCGGCGGCGGGGCGGGGACGACCGGGTACTCGATCTCGGTCAGGGCATTGACGTAGATCACGCGGCTCCCGTCCGGCCCGACCTGGACGATGCGGTTGCCGTCGTAGATGAAACGGGTCGTGCCCGTGATCGTCTGGACGGCGGTCGGGCGGTTCTCGGCGTCGAAGGTCTGGGTGTAGGTGACGCCGTTCTCGATCTGCATGGTCATGTGGCCGTTGCAGTCGTAGCCGTACGAGTCAGCGCCCGCTGCGGAGACGGCGTGCGGCAGGGTCCGGTTCCCGGCCGCGCAGGTGACGTCAGCCTCATACGCATAGCCGCGTGTCTGCGAGGGGGTGGTGATGTTGCCGATGGCGTCCAGGTCAAAGCTGCCCGCCATCCGTTTATCCGCTTCCCAATCCGTTGTCGGTCGTTTACGCGCGGGCGGCGGCTACGGCGGCGCTGTCGCGGGGGACTTCCAGATAGAAGGTGCTGCCCTTGCCGAGTTTGCTCTCCATCCACACCCGTCCCCCATGGCGCTCGACGATGGATTTGACGATGGCCAGGCCCAGGCCGGAGCCCTTCACCTGGGTGCTGCCGCGCTGCTTGACGCGGAAGAACTTCTCGAACAGGTGGGCCTGGTCGGCTGGCGCGATGCCCACGCCGCTGTCCGAGACGGCCACGCGGAACGCGCCGTTATCAGCCGTCAGCACAATCTTCACCTGGCCGCCGGTCGGCGTGTACTTGATGGCGTTGTCCACCAGGTTGCTGATGGCCTGGCGCAGCAAAGTCGGGTCGCCCGAGAGCAGGGGCAGGTTGCGCGGGATATCGGCCTGCAGCGTCAGACCCTTGTTGGCTGCCACCGGGCCGAGCGTGTCCATGACGCTGCCGACGATCTCGTCCAGCTGGCACGGCTCCTTGGCCAGCCCCACGCCGGCCTCGATCCGGCCCAGGTCGAGCAGGTCGTCGATGAGCTTGGTCATCTGCTCGATGCCGAGGATGATCTTGTCGGCGAACTCGCGCTGCTTGTCGGTGAGGGCGCCGACCATGGGCAGCATGGTGGCGTAGCCGCGCATAAAGGTGAGCGGGGCGCGCAGGTCGTGGCTGACGGTGGCCACGAACTCAGACTTCATCAGGTCGAGCTCTTTGAAGTGGGTGACGTCGCGCAGGACGCACACCCGGCCGAGCGCCGCCCCGTCGGCGCTGATGATGGGCGAGACCGAGGCGTACAGGGTCCGCCCGGCCGGCGATGAGAACTCGCCCGTGGTCGCCCCGCCGCCGGCCCCGGCCAGCAACCGGGCGAGCGCCCGGTCCGGCAGGACGTCCGCCGCCAGCCGCCCGGTCACCGGTTTGCCGGTCAGCTCGAAGGTCGCCTCGGCCGCCGGGTTGAGCAGCAACAGCCGGTTGTTGCGGTCGGTGACGACGACGGCGTCCGGCGTGGAGGCCAGGATGGCGGCCAGGCGGCGGCGGCCCTGCTCGGCGGCGTCGAACAGCCGCGCGTTGGCGATGGCGACCGCCGCCTGCCCGGCCAGCGTGGTCAGGAAGTTGACCTCGTTCTCGCCGAAGACGTGCGGCTGATCGTAGCCCAGCCACAGCACGCCATAGAAGGTCGCCTCCTGGCGCAGCGGCAGCGCGATCAGGGCGTGCAGCTTGCCGACCACGGGCGCCACGTCCAGCACGGCGCGCGCGCGCGCGACGTTTTCGATGACGACCCGGCCCTCGCTGCGCGTCAACTCCAGCAGGCCCCGATCCAGCGCGGCCATGGCCGGCGCCGCCGCGCCGTCGGCGTAGGTGACGTGGATGGCGCCGGGCGCGGCCGTGGCGGCGCCTTCGGGCGGCGCCAGCGCGATGCGGACGCCGGCCGCCGAAGTCGCGGTCAGCGCGCCCTGCAGGATGGCCGGCAGCGCATCGTCCAGGTTGAGGCTGCTGGAGACGCCCTGGCTGACCTTGAGCAGCAGGTTGAGCTCGCTCAGGCGCGCGCGCAGGCGCTGGCGCATGCGTTCAAAGGCCTGGCCGGCGCGCCCGATCTCGTCCTCGCCCTCCACCTCCACCGGCTGGTCCAGCTGGTTGTCGGAGATGCGCTGGGCCGCCAGGGCCAGGGCCTCCGCCGGCCGGGTGACGCGCAGGGCGATGGCCGAGACGAGGACCAGGCCCAGCAGGCCGATCACCAGCAGGATGATGAGGATGGGCGCGGCGATCTCGGTCATCAACTGGAGCGCCAGCCACTGCGGCACCTGGATGACGACCGACCAGGGGTGGCCGGGCACCGGGTAATACAGGATCAGCCGGCGCGTGCCATCCGGCGCGCGGTCCTGATAGGCTTCGGCATCGGCCAGCGCCGTCTCCAGAGGCGCGGCGGCGGCCTCCACCGAGAACGGCTGGCGCAGATAGGTGGGGTCCGGGTGATAGATGATCAGACCGCGGTCGTCCACCAGGAAGCCCGCGCCGACGCCCCCGGCCATGCTGGTCAGGTTGCTGAACGTGGACTGCATCAGGGGGTTGCTGGCCAGGTCGGCCCGGCCGACCAGGACCCCGGTCGTCTGGCGCGTGTCCGGATCGCGCACCGGCGTCATGAAAACGACCTCGGCCGTCGTCTGCCCCTCGGCATCGGCGAAGAACTGGACCGTGTTTTGCGGCAGGCCCTGGAGCGCCAGCCGCGCGAACTGGGTCTGTTCCTCGTCCAGCGTCGCCTGCTCGTCCTGGTCGACCCGGAAGCCGGCCACCGCCGACAATTCCAGGTCGGGCGTGAACAGGAGCAACTGCTTGAAGAACGCCAGGGCGCGCATGCCCTGCAACAGGTCCGCCTTCTGGGCCAGCGGATCGCTCTCGAACCAGTCCCGGCTGTCGGCGATCCCGGACAGCAGGTCCTGGCCGGTCTGAATAAAGAACGGGATATCGCGGCCGGCGTTCTGGGCGGCGCGCTCCATCTGGCGCACGAGCAGTCCGGTGGAGACCCGCGTGGCCACGGTGACGTCGGACCAGAACATGAAGGCGATGCCGAAGACGAACAGCGGGATGAGGGTGAAGAGCAGCTTGCGATTGAGGCTGCGCAGGTAGGGCGGCGGCTCCAGGCCGCGCCGGCGCACCCACCAGGCCGGCAGACCGGCTTTCACCAGCTGGGCCGCAACGCCGGCCAGGACCACCTGCCCGACGAAGACCGGGACCGCCGCGAAGACCAGAGAGGCGACGTAGTCCACCGCCGCCATGCCCGCCGCCTCGGTGTAGGCGAAATAGGAGAAGAAGAGCGACGGCCAGAGCAGGCCGCCGACGACCACGCCGACCACGGCGGGATGGCGGAACAAAGCCGGGAGCCAGCCGCGATAGTCCTGGCGCAGGCACGCCGCGGCGGCCGCGGCGACCAGGGCATATTCGAAGGGCGTGAGGGCGGAATAGGTCTCCCAGGCGGCGCGCGACAGGCCGGTGAAGAAACCGACGACGATGGCCGGGCCGCCGCCCAGCCAGCCGGCCGCCAGAAAGGCCGGCACCAGCGCGAAAAAGGGCAGGCCGGGCCGCTGGGGCTGGATGGGCAAACCGGGCGGCGGGAGGATGTCGGCCGGGACGCGCAGGATGACGAGCTGCGCCAGGGCGACGCCGGCCAGGATCAGCGCCGGCAGAGACAGCCACTGAGCGAGGCTCAGGCGCCCCCAGCGCCGCCGCGTGGCCCACAACGCCACCAGCACGGCCAGGGCGTATAACGTCATCAGCCCGTAGCCGAAGAGGCCGGCCGGCGGGCTGATGAAGGGAGGGGTGCCGAAGCCTGAAACGTCAAACGACATGCCGCTGTATCATATCGAGGGGCCCGGCCGAGAGGGCCAACATACCGGAGCGATTATAGCACCGAGGTCCGTCACTCGCTGTTCCGACGCGGCCGTGACAGGGGCTACAATGCAAGAAGTGTGCCGGCCAACCAGATCGGCGAACGGCGAACGGGGTGCCTTCGGGCTTTTGGGCTGACCCGTCCGCCTGTCAGACACCCATGACCAACGTCATGCCGGCGAAAGCCGGCCTCCAGGAACAGAAGCTCGCAGAAGAGCGGGAGCTTCTGGGCCCCGGCCTTCGCCGGAGCGACGGCGGAAATGGTTGGGCCAGGGCGCGGCGGCCTGGAGATAGACCACCATCGGCGAAGGCGCCCGGCGAATGCGCGCCGCGGCGACCGGCCCGCATTTCTGGTATAATGCCCGCGTTTCCGCCCAGTGTTGCCTCGCCACCTTAGCTCAATCGGCAGAGCAACCGCTTCGTAAGCGGTAGGTTTCGGGTTCAACTCCCGAAGGTGGCTCTGTTTCTCCATGCCGTTCTCTCCAATCACCATCGGCGTCGCCGGCGGCACCGGCTCCGGCAAGACGACCATCGCCCGGACCATCCTCAGCCGGGTGGGCGCGGCGCACATCGCCTACGTCCCGCACGACGCGTATTATCACGACTACGCGCGCCTGCCGCGCGACGCCTCGAACCAGGTGAACTGGGATCACCCGGACGCCCTCGACACCGAACTGATGATTGACCATATCCAGGCCCTCAAGGCCGGCCGGTCGGTCCAGCTGCCCGTCTACGACTTCACCCAGGACCGGCGCACCGCGCAGACCACGCCGGTGGACCCGCAGCCGATCATCCTGGTCGAGGGCATCCTGATCTTCGCCGACGCGCGGCTGCGGCAGTTGTTCGACGTGAAAATCTTCGTCGACACCGATCCCGATATCCGCCTGATCCGGCGCCTGCAGCGTGACATCGCCGAGCGCGGGCGCACGGCCGAGTCGGTCATCCGCCAATATCTGAACTTCGTCCGCCCGATGCACCTGGAGTTCGTCGAGCCGTCCAAGCGCTACGCCGACGTCATCATCCCGGAGGGCGGCCACAACGAGGTGGCGATCGATATGGTTGTGGCCCGGCTGTCCGAGATGCTCGGGCGGACGGCCTGACCGCTGGCCGGGATGCGCGCGCTCCTCGGGCGATTGGCGCAGCTCTCGCTCGGCTACGGCCTGGTCCAGTGGACCGGATCGTTCATCTCCCTGGTCTTCACCCCGCTCCTCACCCGCAGCCTGACTCCGGGCGATTACGGCCTGGCCGATTACCTGGCCACGTTCTCATCGGCGTTTGGGACCCTGGCCCTGCTGGCTCTGCCCCAGGCCGTGATGGCGCATTACCACGACCGGCCGCACGAGCCGGAGTGGCCCCGCCGCGTGACCGGCAGCGCCCTGGCCGTGAGCGCGCTGTCCGGCTCGGCCGCCGGTCTGGCCATCGGACTGCTGGCGCCCCTGCTGTCCGAGGCCATCTTCCAGGACCGCCGGTACACGCCCCTGTTTCTGTGGGTCAGCCTGACCATTTTCTTCGCCGTCAACAATGCGGTCCTCACCGGCGCGGCCCAGGCCGGTCTGCGCCTGCGCTGGGGCATGGCCTTCAGCCTGACCACGATCACGGCGACGGCGCTCGGCAACGTGGTCTTCGTCATCGTCGGGCGGCTCGGCGTCCCGGGCATGGCGCTGGTCCAGCTGACGTCCGCGGCAGCGCTCAGTCTGGTCGCCCTCGTCGTCATGCGGCCCGTCATCGGCCGCCCGGCGCCCGCCCTGGCCGCCCGGCTGGCGCGCTCCGGGGCCGCGCTCCTGCCGGCCACGGCCGCGGCCTGGGTCCTGCAAATGGCCGACCGACTGTTCCTGGTCCACTACGTTTCGCCGACCGAGCTGGGCTACTACGCCATCGCCAACAAAATCGCCAGCCTGCTGTTCATCGCCATGGCGCCGGTGCACACGGCCTGGACGCCGCTGGCGTTGTCCATCCAGCACCAGCCGCAGGCGCGCGAGGCTTACGCCGGCGTCGCCCGCTACGTTATGGCGGCGGTGTTGCTGGCCGCGCTCGGCCTGGGGCTGTTCGCGCGCGAACTGCTGCTGGTGTTCGCCCACGCCCCCTACCTGCCTGCCGCGCCGTACGCGGGCCTCCTCATCTACGTCCAGGTTTTCCACACGGCCGGCGCCGTCATCAGCGCCGGGGCCCTGGCCGGCAAGCAGTTCCGGGCCATCACCGGGGCCGTGCTGGCGGCGGCAGCCGTTAACCTTCTGCTCAACGCGCTCTTGATCCCTGTTTGGAAGCTGTGGGGCGCCGCGATCGCGACCGTCGCCGGCTACGCGCTCGCGCCGCTCCTCCTCTACCCGATGGCGCAAAGGCGCCGCCACATCCCGTACCCGCTGGGGCGTCTGGGCCTGGCGGCGTTGATCCAGGCCGGCCTGCTGGCCGCCGGCCTCAACCTGCCGCCCCTGGGCTGGCCGGCCGAAATAGTGCTCAAGGCCGTGGCGCTGGCGCTGTTCCCCGCCGCGCTCGTCGTCACCGGCCTCATCCGCCCCTCGGAAGTGACCCGGGCGTGGCAGTTCCTGGCCCGGCGGTGGGCGCCGACGACCACCGACCGGCCCTAACGGCCCGCCCGGACCGGCGGGTACAATAGCCGTGTGCGCCTGCTCTTTCTGAACCACAATTTCCGTTACAACGGCACGTATTACCGCGCGCAGCCGATGGCCGAACAGTTGGCGGCGCGCGGTCACACGGTGACGCTGCTGTGCGTCTCGCGCACCCGGCGCTGGCGGGCCGCCTGGTCAACCGTCAACGGCGTGCGGGTCGGCGAGCTGCCGGGCGTCGCGTTCGGGGCCACGGCCGAGGGCTACGGCCCGCTGGACGTGCTGGGCCGCGTCGCGCATACGCTCGCCGAGCGTTACGACCTGATCCACATGTTCGATCACAAGCCCAACGCCACCTTCGCGGGCTTCCTGGGCGGGCGCTGGCGCGGCGCGCGCCTGGTCGCAGACTGGGCCGACTGGTGGAGCGGGCCGGGCGCCATCAACGCGACGCCGGCGCGCGTCCCGCTCATCCGGCGCTTCGAGGCGTGGTGGGAGCCGCGCTCCAAGCTGTGGGCCGACGGCGTGGTCGTCATCACCCTGGCCCTGCAGGCGCGGGCGGAGGCGCTCGGCTGCCGGCGCGTGCTGTACCTCCCCACCGGCGCCGCGCTCGACCGCATCCGGCCGCTCCCACAATCTGAAGCCCGCCGCCGGCTCAATCTGCCGCCGGAGGCGCGCCTGATCGGTTTCATCGGCGCCGGGCAAGGCGATCTGGAGATCGTCTTCCAGGCCCTGCGCGCCCTGCCCGAGGCGCGGCTGATGATCATCGGCCGGGAACAGCCGCGCGTCGCCGAGCTGGCGCAGCGCTGCGGCGTCGCGGCGCGTGTGTGGCAGACCGGCTTCGTCCCCGACGACGACGTGCAGGTCTACCTGGCGTGCGCCGACGTGATGTGCCTGCCGATGGCGGACACGCCCGCCAACCGCGGCCGGCTGCCGAACAAACTGCTGGATTACATGGCCGCCGGCCGGCCGACCGTGGCCAGCCCGGTCGGTGATGTGCGCGCCCTGCTCGAGCGTCACGGCGGCGGCGTGCTGGCCGCGCCGGAGGCGTTCGGCGCGGCGCTGCGCGATCTGCTGGCCGACCCGGCCCGGCGCGCGGCGCTGGGGGCCGAGGCCCGGCGCGCGGCGGAGACGCACTTCAACTGGCGGAACCTCATCCCGCAGCTGGAGTCCTTCTATCAGAGGCTGGCCCGGCCCGTCCCATGAGCGCCCCGCGCAGTGACGCCTGCCCCCTGTGCGCGGCCACGGCCGCGACGCCGAGGCTGACGGTGAACGGCTACGACCTGGTGCGCTGCGCCGAATGCGGCCTGATCGCCGTGCGGCCCATGCCGGACGATGACGCCCTGCGCCGGCATTACCAGGACCCGGCCTATTTCGCGGGCGAGGCCAGCCAGGGCTATCACAACTACGCCGACGTGCGCCGCGCCCTCCAGCCGCATTTTGAGCGGCGGCTGGGCGTCCTGCGCGCGCAGCGGCCCGCGCGCGGCCGCCTGCTCGACTTCGGGTGCGCGGCCGGCTACTTCCTGGAGGCCGCCCGCGCCGACCGCTGGAGCATCGCGGGCGTGGAACTGTCCGAGGCGATGGCGCAGCAGGCCAGCCGCGCCCTGGGCATCGCCATCCCCACGACGCTCGCGCCGCTGGCGGCGGAGGCCTTCGACGCCGTCACGCTCTGGGAGGTGATCGAGCACGTGCCGCGCCCGGTGGAGGTGCTGCGCCAACTGCGCGGCTGCCTGCGCCCCGGCGGCCTGCTGATGCTCTCCACCCCGAACACCGGCCACTGGCAGGCCGAGCGCGAACCCGCGCAATGGACCGCTTATCGTCCGCCCTCGCACCTGCTCTACTTCACCGAAGCCACGCTGACCGAGGCCCTGCGGCGCGCGGGCTTCGGGTCCATTGCCGTCCAGCGCACGATGCCGCTGCCGCCCCTGCCCGGCCTGCTGCGGCGTTGGAGCGCGCCGCTTCAGCGCCGCGTGGCCGACGGGACGGCGCGGCCCTGGGCGGCGGCGCTGTGGGCGTGGCGCCTGATCCGCATGCTGGGCTGGGGCTGGCAGAGCCTCGCGCACCCGCGGGCCGACATCTTCGCCACACTGGAAGCCGTCGCCGTGCGGCCCGACTGATGCGCGTCCTGTTTATCGCCCGTTACCGCGACGCGACGATGGAGCGCAAGCTGGAGTGGCTGGCGCGCGATCCGGCGCTGACGCTCCGCCAGATCCGGCCGGCCAAATGGCGCGATCCGCTGCTGACTGTTGCCCACACGGCGGCCAGCCGCCGTGAATGGCAGCAGGTCAATCTGGCGATGTGGGGCCGCGCCGATGACCCCCACCGGGCCCTGTACCGCACGGTCACCTTCGGCCTGCGCCGCTTTCGACCCGACCTCATCCACGCCGAAGAAGAACCGGACAGCCTGAGCGCCCTGCAGATCGCGTTCGCGCGCCGGCTCTTCGCGCCGCGCGCCCGGCTGATCCTGCACACCTGGCAAAACGTCGAGCGGCGGCGGCGTCCGGAAGTGCGCTGGGTGCGCGCGCAGGCCTTGCGCGCGGCCGATGCCGTGCTGTGCGCCAATTCCGAGGCGCGGACCCTTCTCGACCGGCTGGGCTATCGGGGCTATACCGAAGTGCTGCCGGCCATTGGCGTGGACACGGACCTGTTTCAGCCCGGCCCGCCGCGCCCGCCGTCCGGCCGCTTCGTCGTCGGTTACGTGGGGCGGCTGGCGCCGGAGAAAGGCATTGAGACCCTGCTGGAGGCGGTCGCGCTCTGCGGCGCGGATGTGACCGCGCGCATCATCGGCGGCGGGCCGCTGCGCGAGTCGCTGCACGCCCAGGCCGAGGCGTTGAGCCTGACAGACCGCGTCGAGTTCGTGGCGCCCGCGCCGCCGGGCGAGATCGCGCTCCGGATGCGCGAGCTGGAGGCGCTGGCGCTGCCCTCGCGCACGACGACGGTATGGAAAGAGCAGTTCGGGCGCGCGCTGGTGGAGGCCATGGCGTGCGCGGTGCCCGTCATCGGCTCAGACAGCGGCGCCATTCCGGAGGTGATTGGCGACGCCGGGCTGATCTTCCCGGAAGGCGACGCGCCCGCGCTGGCCGAGCGCATCCAGCGACTGCAACGCTCGCCGGAATTGCGGCGCGACCTGGGCGAGCGCGGGCGGGCGCGCGCGCACACCCGCTACGCGCAGTCCGTCCTCGCCGCGCGCACCCTGGCCGTCTACCGGCGCCTGCTGGCGGAGCGGCGCGCGGGAGGTCCGGAGCGATGACGCGCATCACGGTGGACGTTTCGCCGGTCCTTCAGGGACATGCGGGC
>DAOUAB010000006.1:0-18238 GCA_034434015.1 Anaerolineales bacterium | reverse complement strand
GCTGCTCGCGGCCGTAGAAGGCCTGGTCCGCAAGTGACCGCCCACCGGCCCGCCGCCGACTGGCTCATCCTCGGCGCGGCCGAGGTCGTCACCGGCGTCCCCACGCCCTCGGACCCGCTGGGCCGCCTGCCCGGCGCCGCCATCGCCGTGGCCGGCGAGCATCTCCTGGCCGTCGGCCCGGAGGCCGACGTGCGCGCCGCCGTGGATGCCACCGCCGCGCGCGTCCTGGACGCCCACGGCCTGATCGTCGCCCCCGGTTTCGTGGACAGCCACACGCACCTGGTTTTCGGCGGCTCGCGCGTGCAGGAATACGCGGCGCGGCTGACGCGCACCGCGGCCGAGGTGAAGGCGCTGGGCATCCCGACCGGCATCCTGGCCACGGTCGCCATGACGCGCGCCGCCAGCGCCGACGAACTGGCGCAATCCGCCCGCGAACGCCTGGCCCGCATGCTGGCCCACGGCACGACCACGGTCGAGAGCAAGAGCGGCTACGGCCTGACGCTGGAGGACGAGCTGAAGATGCTGCGCGTCAACCGGCGCCTGCAGGCCGAGCAGCCCGTCGACGTGGTCAGCACCTTCCTGGGCGCGCACGACTTCCCGCCCGAACGGCCGCGCGAGCGCTATGTGGATCTGGTGGTGGACGAGATGCTGCCGCGCGTCGCCGCCGAGGGCCTGGCGGAATTCATCGACGTGTACTGCGACGACGGCTATTACACGCTGGACCAGACGCGCCGCATCCTGGAGGCCGGGCGCGCCGCCGGCCTGAAGCTCAAGGCGCACGTCGACCAGTACGCGGCGCTGGGCGGCGCGGCGCTGGCCGCCGAGCTGGGCCTGGTCTCCGCCGACCACCTGAACTACACCGAACGCGCGGACATGCGGCGCCTGGCGGCGGCCGGCGTGGTCGGCGTGCTCATGCCCGTGATCGACTTCGCCGTCCGCCATCCGCGCCCGTTCGACGCCCGCGCGATGCTGGACGAGGGCCTGACCGTGGCGCTGGCCACCGACCTGTGCCCGGGCGGCTGGGTCGAATCGATGTTCCTGGTGATGCAGATGGCGTGCCGCCTGCACCGGTTCTCGCCGGCCGAGGCGCTGCGGGCGGCCACCGTCGGCGGCGCGCAGGCCCTGGACCGGCGCGACCGCGGCCGGATCGCGCCCGGCCAGCTGGCCGACCTGCAATTCTGGGACGTGCCCAGCGTCGAAGACGTGATCTACCGCCTCGGCTGCAACCCGGTACAGCGCGTGATGAAGCGCGGCAAAATCGTCTGGCCCTCCGGCCCCGTCTCCGGTCTTTGATCGCCTTTTCCTCAAGGTCCACGCCATGCGCCTCAAACTCCCCGTCTACACCACCCAGATCGACGACCTCGGCAGCCGCACGCCGCTGCTCTTCATCCACGGCTTCCCGCTCAGCCGCGCGCTCTGGGAGCCGCAGGTGATCGAACTCTCGGATTCGGCCCGGACGCTGGCCTTCGACCTGCGCGGCTTCGGCGGCGCGGACCCGGTGCCCGGTCCGTGGTCCCTCGACGACCTGGCCGACGACTGCCGCGCCTTCCTGGACGCCGTCCGCGTCACACAGCCCGTGGTTGTCTGCGGGCTGTCGATGGGCGGCTACGTGGCCTTCGCCTTCTACCGCCGCTACCGGGCGCGCGTCGCCGGGCTGATCCTGGCCGCCACCCGCGCCGGGGCCGATTCGCCCGAGGGGCGCGCCGGCCGCGACAAGATGGCGGCGCTGGCGCGCGAGCAGGGCGCCGGGGCGGTGGCCGACGCCATGCTGCCCAGGATGTTCGCGCCCAGGACCTACACGGCCCAGCCGGGCCTGGTCGAGCGCACGCGCGCGATGATGGCGGGTTCGTCGGTGGACGGGATCGTGGGCGCGCTGGGCGCCATGCGGGACCGGGCGGACTCGACGCCCACGCTGGCCGAGATCACGGTCCCGGCGCTGGTGGTGCACGGCGCGGACGATCAGTTGATCCCGGTGAGCGAGGCGGAGAAGATGCAGGCCGGGATCGCCGGCGCGCGGCTGGCCCTCCTGCCGGACGCCGGCCACCTGCTCAACCTGGAGCAGCCCGCCCTATTCAACAGCGCCGTGGCCGATTTCATCATGAAACTGTGAGGTCGTTTCGGCCTTGGGCAGCCTGAATTTCAGCCAGGCGGGGAGCAGGGTGACCAGCGCCACGCCGGCCGTGATCAGAAACGGCAGGCGCGGGTTAAAGTGTTCCCACAACTGCGCCCCCAGCCACGGCGCAGGCAGCGAGATCAGGCCCAGGCCGCTGTAGAACAGCCCGTTGAACGCGCCCAGCGACTGGCGCGGCACGACCTTGGAGATCAACGACTGGTAGGCCGGGCTGAGCAGCCCCACGCCGATGCCGAACAGCGCCCAGGAGGCGATGAAGACCGGGTAGGCCGAGGCGTACAGGAAGACCACCAGCGCCGCGAACACGATGAGGAAGCCGGCCGAGATCGGCACGCGCTCCCCGTAACGGTCGGCCATCCGGCCGGAGAGCATGGGCGTCAGCATCATCGCGCCCGAAAAGACCGAGCCCAGCAGGCCGATCTGCGCCAGCGTCAGGCCGGCTATCTGTTCCAGGTACAGCGGTTGCAATTCCCCGGACAGGCGGAAGGCGATGTCGCGCACGCCGTCCGTGATGAAGATCCACGTCACCACGCCCCCGCCCAGGATCAGCGACCCGATCAGGCCGGCGCTGGCCCGGAACGAAGCCAGCGTCAGCGGGCGCGGCGCGGCCTCGTTGCCGGAGCGCATGGTGCGCGCCATCCAGAGGCGCAGACCGGCCGCCGCGCTGTAGAACAACGTGGCGCAGAGCAGCATGGCCTTGAAGCCGGACGCGCCGGCCAGCCAGCCCCCCAGCGGCGGCCCGATCACCCCGACCACCTGGTAGAGGGTGTCGGTCAGGCCGTAGACCTGGCCGCGGTTCTCGTCGGTGGAGTTCTCGGCGATGAAGGCGCTGAAGCTCGGGCCGACCAGCGCGTACGGGATCTGGTTGATCGACAGAGCCAGCAGCATCCACGGCCAGCTCGGCACCAGCAGCATGACGATGAAGCCCAGCACCCCGCCCAGGCTGCCGAGGGCGATGGCGCGCAGCCGCCCTATGGAGTCCGAGATCCAGCCGCCCAGGACTTGCAGCGCTAGGATGACGACCGAGGTGAGCGTGAAGACCAGCCCCACCTGGCCGACGCTGGCGCCCAGCTCGGTCAGGTAGATGGGCATGAGCATGTTGGTCATCGTGCCGGCGATGTTCGCCAGGATCATGGCCAGCAGGAACCAGCGCATCAGGGGCGTAAGCAGCGGCGCTTTCTTTTCGGACATGCGCTCCATTATAGGCCGTCCACCCGCCGCGCGGCGCGCTCGGTTTTTGCGGGCCGGGCGCGATTGGGTCTACACAGCCGTCTTTGCGGCCCGTCCGCTTCACGCTACAATCAACGCGGTCACGATGAAACCCAACCGCCTGCGCACCCTGGCCGTCATCGCCGCGATCCTGGCCGCCGGCCTGCTCGTCGGGGCCCTGCTCGTGGCCGGGCGGCGCGTCGCCACGCTGTACGCCTTCGCCTGGTTGATCGCGTGCGCGGGCGTGCCCCTGGCGCTGCTCGGCGGTCTCACCTGGTTCACCACCTGGCGGCGCGGCGAACACCATCTCTTCGGGCCGGCCGTCCTGGCCGCCGGTCTCGCCATGCTCGGCCAGTTCACGGCCGTCTTCATCGGCGTCGAATACAATCTGCGTGAAGTGGACGACGCCCGGGCTTACTGCCGGGCTGTGGCGCAGGGCTCAGCCGCCGGGACGCCGCCGCCGGTCCTGTTGACCGCGCCGGGCGGCTGCACGCTCCCGACGGGCGAGATCGGTTTCTACGAGCCGACGCCGTTCCTGGCCACGTTCCGGCACGTCTACGATCCGGCCGCCGACCAGTGGTACATCACCGAGTGACAAGGAGCCGCTTATGACCCGCACCATCCGCGCTCCCCGCGGTCCGCAGCTCACCTGTAAGGGCTGGCTGCAAGAGGCCGCCTTCCGCATGCTCCAGAACAACCTCGACCCGGACGTGGCCGAGCGGCCGGAGGACCTGGTGGTCTACGGCGGGCGCGGCCAGGCGGCCCGCAACTGGGAGTGCTTCGACGCGCTCCTGGCCAGCCTCCGGTCGCTGGAGCATGATGAGACCCTGCTGGTCCAATCCGGCAAGCCGGTCGCGATTTTCAAGACCCACCCGGACGCCCCGCGCGTGCTGATCGCCAACTCCAACCTGGTGCCGCACTGGGCCACCCAGGCGCACTTCGACGACCTGGCCGCCAGGGGATTAATGATGTACGGCCAGATGACGGCCGGCTCGTGGATCTACATCGGCACGCAGGGCATCCTGCAGGGCACGTACGAGACGCTCGGCTCGCTGGCCCGCCAGCGCGGCTGGGGCTCGCTCAAGGGACGGCTGGTGCTCACCGCCGGTCTGGGCGGCATGGGCGGCGCGCAGCCGCTGGCCGTCACCATGAACGAGGGCGTGGCGCTGGTGGTGGAGATTGATCCCGGGCGGGCCAGGAGGCGACGGGAGACCGGTTACATCGACACCGTGGTCGACACATTAGAGGAGGCGATGACGCTGGCCGAAGAGGCGCGGGCGCGCGGCGAGGCCCGGTCCATCGGTCTGATCGCCAATGCCGCCGACGTGCTGCCGGAGCTGGTGATCCGCGGCGTGACGCCGGACGTGGTCACCGACCAGACGCCGGCCCACGACGTGCTGGCCTACGTGCCGCACGGGCTGACGCTGGAGGCCGCCGACCGCTTGCGCCGCGACGATCCCCGCGAGTACGAGCGCCGCAGCCTGGCGTCGATGGCGCGCCACGTCCAGGCCATGCTGGCTTTGCAGAAGCGCGGCGCCGAGGTCTTCGACTACGGCAACAACCTGCGCCAGCGCGCCTTCGACGCCGGCGTCAGGGACGCCTTCAGCTATCCGGGCTTCGTCCCGGCCTACATCCGGCCGCTGTTCTGCGAGGGCAAAGGCCCGTTCCGGTGGGTGGCGCTCTCCGGCGACCCGGAGGACATCTATCGCACCGACGAGGCCGTGCTGGAATTGTTCCCCGAGGACGCCCACCTGCGCCGCTGGCTGACGATGGCCCGCGACAAGATCCACTTCCAGGGGCTGCCGGCCCGCATCTGCTGGCTGGGCTACGGCGAGCGCGCCAGGGCCGGACTGAAGTTCAACGAGCTGGTGGCCACGGGCGTCGTCCGGGCGCCGATCGTGATCGGGCGCGACCACCTGGACTCCGGCTCGGTGGCCAGCCCCAACCGCGAGACCGAGGCCATGCGCGACGGCTCGGACGCGGTCAGCGACTGGCCGATCCTCAACGCCCTGATCAACGCCGTCGGCGGCGCGACCTGGGTGAGCTTCCACCACGGCGGCGGCGTGGGCATCGGCTACAGCCAGCACGCCGGGCAGGTCATCGTCGCGGACGGGACGCCGGAGGCCGCGCGCCGGCTGGAACGCGTGCTCACCACCGACCCGGGCTTGGGCATCGTGCGCCACGCCGACGCCGGCTACCCGGAGGCCATCGCCGCCGCGCGACGGCACGGGATCAAAATGCCGATGCTGCCTGACAGGTCGGACGAAGGACGCTAGACTGAGGCCGAAAGCTGGCCTATGCGCTTCGTCCTGCGGCTTTCATCCTTCGTCTTCCTCCTGACTGCCCTCAGTCTCCCGGCGCCGCCCTCCCCCGCCGCCGCCCAGGCCAGGCCCTTCGGCCTGCCGTTCGCGTCGCCGCCCGGCCCCCACACCTGGCTGGTCGGGCAGATGTACGGCAACACCACCGGCGCCTACCGCTGGCGGCGCGTGATGTACGGCGCCGGCCAGGGCCTGCACTTCGGCGTGGACTTCTCGGCCCGCTGCGGCACGCCCGTGGTCGCCATCGGCGACGGCGTGGTGACCAAGGTGGACGCCGAGTCGCACGGCGCCGGCCCGCACAACCTGATGATTGACCACCCGAACGGCTACGCCTCGTTCTACGGCCACCTGATCGAGCGCGCCAGCGTGGACGTCGGCCAGCCGGTGGCGCGCGGCCAGGCGGTCGGCTACACCGGCGACCCCGACCTGACGTGCAGCTCGCGTCCGCACCTGCACCTGGAGATCCGCGACGGCTACAGCTATCGCGTGGCTTACAACCCGGTGACGCTCATCGACGCCGACTGGGACACGCTCATGCTGACCGGCAGCTTCCAGCGCGGCTACCAGCGCGACCTGGACAACCCGCGCCAGTGGCAGTTCCCGGAAGACCAGCCCGAAATCCGTTTCGGCGGGCCGCTGCTCAACGACTACGCCCGCACCTGGCCGCCGGAATGGCTCAACCGATGAGGCCGAAGGACGAAGGGCCGGGGGCCGGGGGCCAAGGCGCCGCCGCACACGCCCTGGCCCTTATCGCCCTGGTCTTTGTCTTTGCCCCTGGCCTCCTGTCGGCCTGTGCGTCAAGCCCGGCCCCGCCCCCGCCGGTCTTCACGCGGGCGCCGACTCAGGTCAACGCGGCGGCCGCGAGTGAGACCCCGGCTCCGTCCGCCCCGCCCGCGACCGGGACGGCTTCGCCCCGCCCGACATCGCCCCCGACGCCGACGTCCACACCCGCGCCGGTCCTGCGCCAGCTGACGACGGGCGGGTGCTGCGTCCAGCCCTTCTGGTCCCCGGACGGGAACGAGGTCTGGTTCATTGACCGGCCCGGCGACGCGCAGCCGGCCGGCGTGTGGGGCGTGCCGGCCTCGGGCGGCGAGCCGCGCTTCGTCACCGACCGGCTCGGCGTGTTCTCGCCGGACGGGAGCCTGATCGCTTATCCGCGGGCCGGAGCGACGGTGGTGGAGCGCCTGGCGGACGGCGAGGCCTGGCGGGTGCCGGCGGACGGGCGCGCGGTCCTGTTCTCGCCCGACAGCGCGCAGATCGCGTGGCAGACCGCGTCTTCAACCCTGAATTTCGACCGGCGCATCGTCGAGGTCTGGGCGGCGGCCGTGGACGGGAGCGGGGCGCGCGTCGTCGCCCGCCTCATCGGCGGCGCGCTCCTGGGATGGTTCCCGGACAGCGCCCGGCTGCTGGTCGTCGGCCGGGAGGCGGTGGAAACGGACCCGGTGCTGGGCGCTGTGGATGTGGCCAGCGGCGTGTTGAGCGGCATCGTGCGCACCGGGAACGTGCGCGGGGCCGTCGTCTCACCGGAGGGCGGCTGGCTGGTCTACCAGGTGGCCTTCTCCGGCGACCCGCTGCTGGATGGTATCTGGATCACGCGCGTGGACGGCGGCAACGCCGTCAAAGTGCGCGCCTTCGGCGCTTATCGCTGGCGGGCGGAGGGCCGCCTGCTGCTGGTGCCGCTCGAGCCGGGCGCGGCGAGTCACCGCCTGGTGGAGATCGACGCCGGGACGGGGATAGCGACCCCGCTGACCGATCCGGCCGTCACGGCGTTCCGGATCGCGGCCGGCGATTGGGCGCTGGCGCCCGATGGGGGACGGCTGGTGTTCGTCAGCGCCGTGGATCGCAACCTGTGGGTGCTCGAACTGCCGCCGTGAGATGGAAGTTCTGTAAATCGAAGGTCAAAAGAATTTGACTCTTGACTCGCGCCTGAATGCGTTGTATAACAGTTTTGAGAGCGCTCCCAGCAATTGAGCAGTTTTTTGAGCGCCGGGAACAAATCAGTTCAGTTCCATCCTGATAATTACGCCAGGAATTGGCGCGTGCTTTGCCGTCTGGCGTTTTCTTTTAGGAGTTTTTGGGAGCGCTCCCAACAAATTGGAAAGAGTCCGGCCTGCGGTCACACCCAGGTCAGTGGAGATTCATGCCCATTCCGGCGACTTCTGATGGCGCGCGCGTCACGCCGACCACCCTGGTCGGCGCGGCGCTGCCCAACCTGCCCTGGCAGGATCGCCCGGCCGGCGTCCATGACGTGGTCTGGCGCTACCGCCAGAACCCGATCATCCCGCGCGACGCCCTCCCGACCTCCAACAGCATCTTCAACAGCGCCGTCGTGCCGTTCCGGGGCGCGTTCGCGGGGGTCTTCCGCTGTGACGACCGCCGCCGCGTGATGAACCTGCACGTCGGTTTCAGCGACGACGCCCTCCATTGGGACATCGCGCCGGACCCGATCCGCTGGGTCTGTGACGAGCCCGAGATCGCGCGCTTCGTCCACCGCTATGACCCGCGTGTGTGCTGGCTCGAGGACCGCTATTACGTGACGTGGTGCAACGGCTACCACGGCCCCACCATCGGCCTGGGCTACACCCACGACTTTCAGACCTTCACCCAGCTCGAAAACGCGTTCCTGCCCTGCAACCGCAACGGTGTGCTCTTCCCGCGCAAGATCGGGGGCCAGTACGCCATGCTCAGCCGACCCAGCGACACCGGGCACACGCCCTTCGGCGACATCTTCTACAGCCAGAGCCCGGACCTGATCCACTGGGGCCGGCACCGGTTCGTGATGGGCCCCAAGCCCTGGACGTGGCAGAGCACCAAGATCGGCGCCGGGCCCACGCCGATCGAGACGCGCGAGGGCTGGCTGCTCTTCTACCACGGCGTGTTGACGTCCTGCAACGGCTTCGTCTACAGCTTCGGCGCCGCCCTGCTGGACCTCGACCAGCCCTGGAAAGTGATTTACCGCTCGGCGCCGTATCTGCTCGCGCCGCAAACCGCGTACGAGTGCGTGGGCGACGTGCCGAACGTGACCTTCCCCTGCGCGGCCCTGTGCGACGCGGCCACCGGCCGCCTGGCCATCTACTACGGCTGCGCCGACACCGTCACCGGCCTGGCGTTCGGGCAGGTGGATGAAATCATCGCCTTTCTGAAAGCGAACTCGGAATTGTAGACAGCCTGGCGTCTCTTCCGGCCTGCTCGTGGGAGCGCTTCCGGGAAACACAGCATGAAGCTCAACCTTGAAGAAATCGCCCGCCGCAGCGGGGTCTCGCGCTCCACCGTCTCCCGGGTCATCAACAACGACCCGAACGTCAAGACCGAGACGCGCGAGCGGGTGCAGGACATCATCCACCAGCTCAACTTCCAGCCGAACGTCGCGGCGCGCAGCCTGGCCAGCGGCCGGACCCGCGTGCTGGGCCTGGTGATCCCGCGCGGCGTCACCGCGCTCTTCACCGACCCCTACTTCCCGATCCTGATCCAGGGCATCGCCTCGGCCTGCAACGTCCACGACCACTCCGTCATGCTCTGGCTGGCCGAGCCCGAATACGAGCGGCGCACGATCCACCAGGTCATGCATGGCGGCCTGATCGACGGCGTCATCGTCTCGTCGATGCTCATGGACGATCCGCTGGTCCAGGCCCTGGCCGACAACCAGAAGCCGTTCGTGCTGGTCGGGCGCCACCCGACCAACGCCAGCCTCAGCTACGTGGACGTGGACAACATCAAGGGCGCCCACAGCGCCGTGGCCCACCTGCTGCGCCTGGGCCGCCGCCGGATCGCCGCCATCACCGGCCCGCAGAACGCCATCGTCGGCGCCGACCGGCGCACCGGCTACCTGGACGCGCTGCGCGAACGCGGCCTGGCGCCCGACCCGCGCCTGACGGTCGAGGGCGACTTCACCGAGACCAGCGGCTATCTCGGCATGCAGCGCCTGCTGGCGCACGACCCGGACGCCGTCTTCGCCGCCAGCGACATGATGGCCCAGGGCGCGCTGCGGGCTTTGCGCGAGGCCGGCCGACGCGTGCCCGAGGACGTGGCCGTGGTCGGCTTCGACGATATGCCCTTCGCCGCGACCACCGAGCCCCCGCTGACCACGGTCCGCCAGCCCATCGGGCGTCTGGGCGCGACGGCGGTCGAGATCCTGATCGACCTGATCACCCAGCCGGCGGCCGGACCGCGGCGCGTGCTTTTGTCGACCGAGCTCGTCATCCGGAAATCATGTGGCGCTATTTGAGGTCGCGCCGGCCGTCGCCCGGCGCCCAAGGAGGTGATGACCTGAGAGCTTCCGCCCGCTGCCCGCATCCCGCGTCGTTTGTTTCTGATCCGTGAGGAGAACAGGAGACTCCCAATGCGCAAACCCATCACCCTCCTTGTGAGCCTGCTGGCCATCACCGGCCTGCTGCTGACCGCGTGCGGCCCGGCCGCCACCCCCACCCCGCAGATCATCGTGCAGACCGCGCCGCCGGTGGAAGTCACCCGCGAGGTCGTCCAGACCCAGATCATCGCCCAGCCCACGGCCGAGCCCGAGGCGGACAAGGTGCAGATCTACTGGTACATCGGCCTGGGCACCGGCGCGCAGGCGGCCCAGATCCCGCAAGAAAAGGAGTTCGTCGACAAGTACAACGCCACCCAGGGCGAAGCCGACGGCATCCAGCTGATCCCCATCATCGTGGACAACAAGTACGCCCGCGACAACCTGATCGCCCAGATCGCGGCCGGCAACGCCCCCGACATCGTCGGCCCGATGGGCACCGAGGGCCGCGGCTGGTTCCAGGGCGCCTGGCTGGACCTGCAGCCCCTGGTGGACAAGTTCAACTACGACGTCAGCGACATCGACCCGGCCTTCCTGGAGTTCTACCAGGACCAGGGCGAGCTGGTCGGCCTGCCGTTCGCCATCTTCCCCTCGGCCCTGTACTACAATGAAGACCTGTTCGACGAGGCCGGCCTGCCCTACCCGCCGCACAAGGTCGGCGAGAAGTACCTGCTGGACGGCCAGGAGGTCGAGTGGAACTTCGATACCGTGGCCGAGGTGGCCAAGCGCCTGACCGTGGACGCCAACGGCAACGACGCCACCAGCCCGGACTTTGACCGCGAGAACATCGTCCAGTACGGCTTCGAGTTCCAGTGGGTCAAGGACAGCCCGCGCTGGTTCTCGGCCTACTTCGAGCCGTTCTACCCCGTGAACGACAAGGGCGAGGCGGTCCTCTCGGACGGCCAGATCGCCGCGATCGAGTGGTACTACAACGCCATGTGGGGCGACCAGCCCTTCCTGCCCACCCAGGCCGCGATGGACACGGACTACCTGGGCCACAGCAACTCCTTCAACTCCGGCCACGTGGGCATGGCCCTCACCCACCTGTGGTACACGTGCTGCATCACGCCGCCGTCCGACGCCACGGTGACCGTGCCGAACTGGGACGTGGCGGTGGTGCCGAGCTACAACGGCAAGATCACGGCCAAGATGCATGGCGACACTTTCGGCATCATGAAGGACACCCGGCATCCGGACGAGGCCTTCAAAGTCTACACCTACCTGATCGGCGAGGGCGCCGCGGACCTGTACAAGATCTACGGCGGCCTGCCGGCCCGCAAGAGCCAGCAAGCCGACTTCTTCAAGACGCTGGATGAGCGGTTCGCGCCGAACGAGATCGACTGGCAGGTGTTCCTGGACATGATCCCGTACCTGGAAGTCCCCGGGCATGAGCTGGTGCTGCCGAATGTGGCCAAGGCGCATGACGCCTTCCTGCAGCTGGGCAGCGACCTGCGCAGCAACCCGGACCTGGACCTGGAAGCGCGGATCGCGCAGTTCCTGGCGGACGAGACCGCGATCTACAAGGAGGCCGAGGCCTCCGGCGGCAACTGACCGCCCCCGCCTTAGCGCCTGGCCGGCCGGCTGCGGCCGGCCAGGTTCGCCTCGGTCGCCCGCCCAGTTCCGGAGAGCGCAGTATGGCCACCCTGTCCACGACGCCGTCCGCCGCCCCGACGGTCCGCCGCCGAGTGTCCCCTCTGTTGCGGCGCGAGATCAACTGGGGTCTGCTGTTCCTCAGCCCGTGGCTCGTCGGCTTCCTGTTCTTCACGCTCATGCCGATGGCGGCCTCGCTGATCTTCTCGCTGACCGATTACAACCCGATCCACCCCGAGGCCACACAATTCGTCGGCCTGACCAACTGGGGGCGCCTGTTCAACGACCCCTTTATGCGCCAGGCCTGGGCGGTCACGCTGCGGTTCGTGGTCATCTCGGTGCCGCTCTCCATCGCCTTCCCGCTCGGGCTGGCCGTGCTGGTCAATTCCGAGCACCTGTTCGCCAAGAACATCTATCGCACGCTGTTCTACATGCCGTCCATGATCCCGGTCGTCGTCAACGTCATCATCTGGGGCGGCATCATGAACAGCGAGACCGGCTGGCTCAACCGCGCCATCGAATTCGTCTTCGGCGTCCAGGGCCCGCGCTGGTACCAGGATGAGGCCTGGGTGATCCCGGCCCTGACCATCATGGGTTTCTGGGGCGTGGGCAACACCATGCTGACCATGCTGGCCGGCCTGCAGAACGTGCCGACGGAGTTGTACGACGCCGCCAAGGTCGACGGCGCCAGCGGCTGGCAGCGCTTCTTCAGCATCACCCTGCCGATGATCTCGCCCGTGATCTTCTACAACCTGATGCTGTGCGTCATCGGCTCGTTCCAGTACTTCACCCAGGCCTACATCATCGGCAACGGGCGCGGCGACCCGAACGGCGCGACCATGTTCTACAACCTGTACCTGTACCGGATCGCCTTCAACTTCCTGGATATGGGCTACGGCGCCACCCTGGCCTGGGCCATGTTCGTCATCGTCCTGATCCTGACCATCATCCTCTTCCGAACCCAGAACCGCTGGGTCTACTACGCGGGAGGCGAATAGCCGTGGCCGCTTTACCTCACGCCCGCCCGCGCCGCGCCCCGGTCTGGTCCCCCCGGCGGAACATGCGCCAGTTCACGGCGACCGCCGCCGTCACGCTGGTGGCGCTCCTCGTCGTGGCGCTGTTCCTGGCGCCGCTGGCCTACATGACGCTGACGGCGCTCAAGACGCAGAAACAGGTCCAGGACCCGCACTCGCAATTCCTGCCCTCCAGCCCGTCCACCTACCGCTACGAGGGCAGGGACTACCCGCTGCTGAACGTGCCCACCGAGGGCGGCGCCCGGCAATGGGCCCTGGTCAAACCCGGCCGGGAGGCCAGCGACTTCATCGATCCGGACAACCCGGCCGCCGGCCTCATCCACTGGGAGGGCCGCTGGCGCGTGCTGGAGCCGGTCTATCACTTTGACCCGACCCTGGAGAATTTCCCCAAGTCGTGGAACCAGATCCACCTGGACCGGCTGTTCGGCAACACGCTCTTCATCGCCGTCGTCGGCACCCTCGGCACCCTGCTGTCGTCCGTGGCCGTGGCCTACGGTTTCTCGCGCTTCCGCATCCCGGGCATCAACCTGCTCTTCATCATCCTGATCTCGACCATCATCCTGCCGCGGCAGGTCACGCTCATCCCGACTTACATCTTCTTCCGCGCCATCGGCTGGGGCGGGACGTGGTGGCCGCTGATCATCCCCCACTTCTTCGCCAACGCCTACAACGTCTTCCTGCTGCGCCAGTACTTCAAGGGCATCCCGCGCGATATGGACGAGGCCGCGATGATAGATGGGGCTTCGCCGCTCCAGACCCTGCTCTACGTGATCCTCCCGCAGTCCATGCCCGCCCTTACGGCGGTCGGCCTGTTCCACTTCTTCTTCGCCTGGAACGATTTCTTCGAGCCCCTGATCTACCTGCAGGGCCGCGAGGACCTGTACACGCTCTCGATCGGCATGACGCAGTTCGCCAACATCTTCAACACCCAGCCGGGCCTGGCGACGGCCGCCTCGATGATGGCGCTGGCCCTGCCGGTGGTCATTTTCTTCCTGGCGCAGCGCGTGTTCATGCAGGGCATCGTCATCACCGGGGTGGACAAATGAGCAATCCGAAGGCGGCCGGCCGCAGACGGGCGTCTTCCACCTGCGGCTTGCTGCTGGCCGTCCTCGGGCTCGCCGCCTGCGCGCCCCAGGCGGCGCCCACCCCGATCATCATCGTCGTCACCAGCGCCCCGCCCACCGCCACGCCGCTCCCCACCCTGACCCCCGTCCCCGCCCCCATGCCGGGCGGGCTGTTCGTGGACGCCGGGCAGGACCTCGGCCCGATCAGCCCCCTGGTCTACGGCACCAACTACGGCCCACAGCTCTTCGTCCCGCTCCAGATGCAGCCGTACGCCGAGGCCGCCCGCCTGACGCTGTTGCGCTACCCCGGCGGAAACTGGGGCGACAACAACGACATCGAGTTGTGGAACCTGGACCAGCTGGCCGCCTTCGCCCGCCAGCTCGGCGCCGAGATCAACGTCCATGTCCGCCTGAAGGGCGGCACGGCGCAGAAGGCCGCCGATCTGGTGCGGTACGCCAACGTCGAGAAGGGCTACCACATTCGCTACTGGACCATCGGCAACGAGCCCAACCTGTTCGCGGACTACACCGTCGAGCAGTTCAACGCCGACTGGCGCGAGTTTGCCGAGGCCATGCGCGCCGTCGACCCGTCGATCATGCTGGTCGGCCCGGAGATCAACCAGTTTTACGCCCGGCCCGCCAACGCCTACGAGCAGGCGCTCACCGATTGGGCCGCGGCTTTCCTGAAGGCCAACGGCGATCGGGTGGACATCGTCTCGTTCCACCGCTATCCCTTCCCGAAATCCGCGCGCTCCGGCCCGCCGACCATCGAAGAACTGCGCGCCCACTCGGCGGAATGGGATGCGCTCGTCCCCGCCATGCGCGCCCTGGTCCGCCAATACGCCGGGCGCGACCTGCCCATCGCCGTCACCGAGGCCAACTCCAGCTGGGTCCCCACCAACCGCGGCGAGGCCACGCTCGACTCGCACTTCAACGCCATCTGGTGGGCCGATTCGCTGGGCCGCCTGATTCGCCAGGGCGTCTTCATGGTCAACCAGTTCGCCATCGTGGGCGACTGGGGCCTGATGGACAACTACGAGGTCAAGCCCATCTATCACGTCTACCGGCTGTACCAGCGCTTCGGCGTCCGGCGCGCCTACGCCTCGTCCGACGATCCGACCGTCTCGATCTTCGCCGCGCGCCGGGCCGACGGCGCGCTGACCTTGCTGATCGTCAACCTGGCGTCCGCGCCGGTCGAAAAGACCCTGACCTTCGCGGACGCGCCGGCTTCGACCTCGGCTGAGACCTGGCTCTTCGATCATCAACACCCGGCCGAACAGGTCGCACCCACGCCGCTGGCGGCGACGTCCGCCCTCACCCTGCCGGCCGAGTCGGTCACGCTGCTCATCGTCCCCAGCCCATGAAACGGCCCGCGTCCGCGCTCCGCACCCTGGTCCTGATCTGGCTGGGTTGGTTCATCGTGCTCTACGCCTTCCAGGCCATCGCGCCGCTGCGCCTCAACCTGCGCCGGCCGGACACGGCCGTGGAATGGGCCGCCCACGAGACCACCGCTAACAGCCAGAACAATAAGCCGTACCTTCTCGACCCGTTCATGAACCGGCAGGTCTCCTGGGACTCCGAGTATTACATCGGGATCGCCCTGGCCGGTTACGCCGACCCGGCGGCGCGCACCGTGCCCCACCCCGACACCGGCGAACCGATCCAATCGAACTACGCGTTCTTTCCGCTCTACCCGCTGCTGATGCGCACGCTCCTGCCCGCGCTCCGGCCGTTCAACCTGACGCCCATCGGCGCCGCGACGCTGGCCGGCGTGATCGTGGCGCTGGCGGGCACGCTCGGCGGCCTGATCGCGCTGTACGACCTGGCCCGCGACGACCTGGAGCATGACGGCGCGCTGCGCGCGGTCTTCTATCTGCTCATCTTCCCCTCCGGCTTCTTCCTGGCCCAGGTCTACACCGAAGGGCTGTTCATCGGGCTGGCGTTTGGGGCCCTGGCCCTGGGCCGGCGCGGCCAGTGGGTCCGGGCCTCGTTGCTGGCGGCCCTGGCCACGCTGACGCGCGCGCACGGCGCGGCGCTGGCGCTCCCCCTGGTCATCTTCTGGCTGAGCCGCGTGGACCGCGCCCGGCCCTTGCGTGAGCAGCTTTCGTGGCGCTGGGCGGCGCAGGGTCTGCTGGCGCTGGCGCCGCTGGCCGTGTACCTGGCCTGGCGCCTCTCCCCGCTCGGTCAGAACTGGGCCGCCGTGCAGGCGGACTACTTCCAGCGCGGCCTGTTCGCCTGGACCCGCTCGCTCTACAACTGGCGCCGCGCGCTGGAGTACGCCCAGACGACGCGGCCCGCGCTCGTGTATTACGGCGTGGAACTCGGCGCGCTGGCGGCGGCGACCCTGGCCGGGCTGGCGCTCTTACGCCGCCAGCCTGCGGTGGCCCTCTTCAGCCTGGCCGTGGTCGTGCTCTCGGCCTTCAGCGGCGTCGCCCAGAGCATGAGCCGCTACGTGCTGGTCGCGCCGGCCACCTACCTCGCCCTCGCCCGGCTGGGCCGCGCGCCCGCTTTCGACCGGACCTGGACCCTGATCAGCGCGCTGACCATGGGGGTCTCGGCCATGTTGTTCTCGTTCGACCTGTGGGTCGGCTGACCCCTTCGCCCAAGCAGAAAGAGCCTTATGAGTTACGGCCACTTCGACGACCAGGCGCGTGAGTACGTCATCACGCGGCCGGACACCCCCCTGCCCTGGATCAACTACCTGGGCAATGAGGCCTACTTCGGCCTGATCTCCAACACCGCCGGCGGCTATTCCTTCTATCGGGATGCGCGCCTGCGCCGGCTGACGCGCTACCGCTACAACAACGCCCCCCTGGATGCCGGCGGGCGCTACCTGTATGTGCGCGACGACCAAAGCGGCGCGTACTGGTCCCCCACCTGGATGCCGGTCCGCCGCGACCTGGAGGCCTACACCTGCCGGCATGGCCTGGGCTACACGGTCATCGGCTCCACCTACCAGGGCCTTGCGGTCGAGACGCGCTACTTCGTCCCGCCGGGCGAGAACCTGGAGGTCTGGGAGGCGACGATCACCAACCGGCGCTCCGGGCCGGCCGCGCTCTCGCTCTTCTCGGGCATCGAGTTCTGCCTGTGGGACGCCTGGGACGACGCCACCAACTACCAGCGCAACTACAGCATCGGGCAGGTGGAGGTGGCCGACGGCGTCATCTACCACAAGACCGAGTACCGCGAGCGCCGCGACCACTTCGCCTACTTCGCGTGCTCGGCGCCGCTGGCCGGCTTCGACACCCAGCGCGAGGCCTTCTTAGGACCGTACCGGGGCTGGGCCGAGCCGTTGGCCGTCGAGCGCGGCCAGGCCGGCAACTCCATCGCCCACGGCTGGCAGCCCATCGGCGCGCACCACGTCCGGCTGGCCCTCGAGCCCGGCGAGACGCGCACCGTCATCTTCCTGCTCGGCTACTTTGAAAATCCCAGGGACGACAAGTTCGACCCGCCCGGCTCGCAGACCCTCAACAAGCGCGGCGTCCGGCCGGTCATCGCCCGCTACCTCCAGCCGGCCAACGTCGAGGCCGCCTTCCAGGCCCTGCGGGCCGAGTGGGATGGCCTGCTGGGCCGCCTCCAGGTGCAGACCCCGGACGTCCACACGGATCGCATGGTCAACATCTGGAACGCCTACCAGTGCATGGTGACGTTCAACATGTCCCGCTCGGCGTCGTACTTCGAGTCCGGCATCGGGCGCGGCATGGGCTTCCGCGACTCCAACCAGGACCTGCTCGGCTTTGTGCACATGATCCCGGCCCGCGCCCGCGAGCGCCTCCTGGACATCGCCGCCACGCAGTTGCCCAGCGGCGGCGCTTACCACCAGTACCAGCCGCTCACCAAGCGCGGCAACCACGACATCGGCTCCGACTTTAACGACGACCCGCTCTGGCTGATCCTGGCGGTAGCCGCCTATCTGAAAGAGAGCGGCGACTGGACGATCCTGGACGAGCGCGTGCCGTACGACAACGCGCCCGGCAGCGAACGTCCGCTGTATGAGCATCTCCAGAGGAGCGTCCAGTACACGCTGGACCGCCTCGGCCCGCACCGCCTGCCGCTCATCGGCCGCGCCGACTGGAACGACTGCCTGAACCTGAACTGCTTCTCGGACACGCCCGGCCAGTCCTTCCAGACCACCACCAACAAGGACGGCCAGACGGCCGAGTCGGTCTTCATCGCCGCCCTGTTCATCCTGGCGGCCCGGGAGCTGGCCGCTATCGCCGCGCGCCGGGGATGTCCGGACGAGGCCGCGCGCTATGCGGCGGCGGCCGAGCAGATGGCCCGGTCGGTGCTGGAACACGGCTGGGACGGCGCCTGGTTCCGGCGGGCGTACGACGACGCCGGAAACCCGGTCGGTTCGCGCCAGTGCGAGGAAGGCCAGATCTTCATCGAGCCGCAGGGCCTATGCGTCATGGCCGGCGTCGGCGGGCCGGCCTACGCGCGTCAGGCGCTGGACTCGGTCCGCAAGCGCCTGGCGACGCCGCACGGCATCGTCCTGCAACAGCCGGCCTACTCGCGCTACTACCTGAACCTGGGCGAGATCTCGTCGTACCCGCCCGGTTACAAGGAGAACGCCGGCATCTTCTGCCACA
>DAOUAB010000005.1:0-18937 GCA_034434015.1 Anaerolineales bacterium | reverse complement strand
GAAACCATGCTGACTCTTCGGAAGCTCTTCCAGCGCGTCCTGCACGGGACGCTGGCCGCCAGCCTCCTCCTGTCCCCGCTCCCCGCCGCCCTGGCCGACACCGGCAGTTTGCCGGCGCCGCAGGGCGTTGACGGCCTCCGGCTGGAGGCCCCCATCGAAGTAGACAAGATTGCGCCCGACCTGGCCGGCGCCACCGGCCGCCGGGAAGTGGTCATCCGCCTGGCGGCGACGCCTGCCGGCCTGCAGAGCGGCGCCTCGTCGCAGAGGTCCCAGGCCGCCGCCGTCACGGCCCAGCAGGACGCGGTCATCGCCAGCGTCCAGGCCATTGACGCCAGCGCGACGGTGCTGGGGCGCACCCGCGTGGTGCTGAACGCGGTGATGATGGACGTGGACAGCGCCTACCTGGACGCCATCGCCCAGGATGTGCGCGTCGTGGCCATCAACGGCGTCGGCCAGTACGAGATCGACCTGTCTGAGACCGTGCCCTATATCGGCGCCACGGCGGCGCAACCGGCCGGCTTCTACGGCCAGGACGTGAAGGTCGCCGTGCTGGACAGCGGCATCGACTACACGCACGCCGCGTTCGGCGGCCCGGGCACGGCCGCGGCCTACCAGGCCGCCTACGGCGTCAGCACCGGCGATGCGCGCAACACCACCCGCGACGGCCTGTTCCCGACCGCGCGCGTGGTGGACGGCTATGACTTCGTAGGCGAGACCTGGCCGAGCGGCCCGCTGGCCCCCGACGAGGACCCGATTGACTGCGGCCCGGCCAGCATCCCGGCGCCCTGCGCCGGCGGCCACGGCACGCACGTCGCCGACATCATCGGCGGCGCGGGCGGCGTGGCGCCCCAGGTGGACCTGTACGCCGTGAAAGTCTGCTCGGCGGTCTCCACCTCGTGCAGCGGCGTGGCCATCCTGCAGGGCATCGACTGGGCCGCCGACCCGAACGGCGACGGCGACACCAGCGACCGCGTCGACATCATCAACATGTCGCTCGGCGCGCTGTACGGCCAGAACTACGACAACTCGGCCGCCATCGCCGTGGACAACGCCACCGCGATCGGCATCCTGACCGTGGCCTCGGCCGGCAACAGCTCCGACAAGGCGTACGTCTCCGGCACGCCGGGCGGCGCGCGCACCGCGCTCTCGGTGGCCCAGACCGAAGTGCCGTCCTCCCAATTGCAGCTGCTCACCCTGAACAGCTCGGCGGTGAGCAACGTCAACATCGGCGCCATCTTCCAGCCCTGGTCCGCGCCGCTGGTCAGCGTCATCAGCGCGCCGGTGGTCTACGACACGGCCAACACCGGGACGCGCCAGGGCTGCAGCAACGCCGCCGGCGCCAGCCCCTGGGTCGGCACGCCGCTGGCCGGCAAGATCGTCGTGGTGGACCGCGGCACCTGCAGCTTCAGCCTGAAGATCGCCAACATCGCCGCGGCCGGCGGTCTGGCCGGCATCATCGCCCTGGTGGACGGCAGCCTGCCGTTCTCCGGCGGCTTCGGCGGCGGCACGCCGACCGTCCCCGGCTACATGATCCGGCTGGTGGACGGCAACGCGATCAAGGCGCAGATCCCCAACGGGGCCACGCTCACGCTCGATCCCGACAACCAGAGCCCGCTGGTGGGCACGGTCGTCGGCTCGTCGTCGCGCGGCCCGGCGATGGGGCAGATGTTCTACGGCAACAACATCATGTACGGCCAGATCGTCAAGCCGGAGATCGGCGCGCCCGGCGCGTCCGTCTCGGCGGTGGCCGGCTCCGGCGTGGGCGTCGCCGCCTTCGGCGGCACCTCGGGCGCGGCGCCCATGGTGGCCGGCTCGGCGGCGCTGCTCAAGAACGTCAACCCCTTCCTCTCCCCGCAGGAGTTGAAGGCGGTGCTGATGAACAACGCCGAGACCAACATCTTCAACTCCCCGGCCCTGTTCGGCGGCGGGCTGGCGCCCATCACGCGCATCGGCGGCGGCGAGATCCGCATCGACCGCGCCGTCGGCTTCAAGGCCGCGGCCTGGGAGAAGGACAACGGCAGCGGCGCGCTCTCGTTCGGCTTCCACGACGTGACCGGCACGACCAAGTTGCAGCGCACGGTCGTGGTCCGCAACTACTCCAGCCAGTCCATCACCTACCACATCGCCTCCGGCTTCCGCTTCGCGGACGACGCCGCCAACGGCGCGGTCAGCCTGAGCCACCCGGCCTCGCTCACGGTGCCCGGGAACAGCTCGCGCACATTCCGCGTCACGCTGACCATCAACGGCGCGCTGCTGCGCGACTGGGTCATGAACCTGGGCGCGACCGGCGGCGACGCCAGCGCGGTCAACTCGCTGACCACGTTCGAGTACGACGGCTACGTGACCCTGACCAGCGGCTCGGCCAACACCCTCAACCTGCCGTGGCACGTCCTGCCGCGCAAGGCCGCCAACGTCAGCGGCCCGACGAAGGTGACGGCCGGCGCGCCGGCCACGTACAAGAACACCGGCGCGGCCACGGCCAACGTCGATGTGTTCTCGTGGGTGGGCACGAACCCCTTCGACACGGCCGCCGGTTTCGCGGGCGAGGGCGCGCCGCAGATCACGCTCAAGCACGTGGGCGTGGCCACCTTCGCCGGCGGCGGCAGCTGCGGCCCGTACATCCTGCAGTTCGCGGTCAACGCCTGGCGCCGCTCGACGACGCCCGAGGCCCCGTACCAGGCCCGCCTCAACCTGGACGTGGACCGCGACGGCGTGTACGACTTTCAGGTGCGCAACGCGGACGCCACGCTCAACAACCTGACGGACGGCCGCAACTTCTCCTGGGTGGTGAACCTGCGCACCGGCGCGGCCAACGCGTTCTTCTTCACCGACCACGGCTCGAACAGCGCCAACATGCTGCTGACGATCTGCAGCAGCCAGCTGGCGGACGCCACCCGCCCGGCCGCGCTCGGCGGACCGATCCCGATCCCGGCGCTCGGCCAGCTCATCAACGTGCGCGCGGCGTCGTTCGACAACTACTTCACCGGCGTGGAGACCAGCTACATCGACGGCATCGTCATCGCCCCGGCCGGCGAGAAGTACACCGGCAGCCTGACGATCCCGGCCGGCGGCAGCGCCGCGCTGACGGCGACGCCCACCGGCTCCACGGCGGCCACCACCGACCGCGGCCTGCTGTTGATGATCAGCGGCTCGGCCAACGGCGCTCCGGAAGGCCAGGAGGCGATCGCGGTGACGGTCAACCCGTAACCGACCGCCGCCCGCGCTTCCCGTAGAAAAGACACCGCCCACGGAGCCTCCGTGGGCGGTGTTTGATTGTAGCGGGGTGGAATGAGCCCACATTCCACCCGGCGGAGGAGGGAGAGGCGGAAGACGGGGCTCCCGCGCGCAGCCCGCCACGGGCGGCGGCCATCCATCCGTGACGGGCTGCAGGCGAGGGCGTCGGCGGCTGGCGATAGGGACCGGCCGCCCGGCCTACTCCAGCCGGCTGGCCGCCGCGCCGAGCAGCGGCGTGCGCGACACCGGCTTTTCCGGTTCCGGGCTCCCGGCGGCGACCAGGCGGAGGGCCGCGCCGGACGCGGGTTGGTCAAATTCTGCCGGCGCGAACGGCAGCTCGTGCGCGGCCGGGGCGAAGACAGGCGCGCTCACGGCCGGCGCGTCGGCGGGGACGAACGCGCCGCCGTCGGTCTCCAGCTGGCCCGGCGCGCCCGGCGCCAGCAGCATGCGCCAGAGCAGCGCGGCCAGGAGCATCAGCGAGCCGGCCGACGCCAGTCCGCTCTTCAGAGCCGGCCAGAGGCGGATGGACATGGGCTGCAACTGGCCGCGCACCCGGCCGGCGAGGTCCGGCGCCGGCGCCGCGCGCACCTGACGCCGGTGCCGTTCGCCGATCTGGCGCAACGAGGTCTGCAACTGGTCAAGATCGTCGGCGTAGGCGCGGCAGGCCGCGCAGCCGGCCAGGTGCCGGTCCAGGGCCGCGGCCTGTTCGGGCGGCAGGGCGTCGTCCAGGGCCGCCTGCAAGTAAGCGCGCGCTTGGCGATGAGAAAGAACCGTCATGGCAGTGTCAGCGGCCGGCCGCCCGGCGATCCGGTCTCCGCGCCGGCGGGTGGACCGGATGGCTGGAGCGCGGCCCGCAACCGTTCTCGCGCGGTGAACAGGCGCGAGTGGACCGTCCCTTCGTTGAGGCCCAGAATCTGGGCGATCTCGGCCGTCGGCAGATCATGATAGTAACGCAGCAGGACCGGCAGCCGGTGCTTTTCATCGAGCCGCTGGACGGCCCGCAGCACGTCCGCCTGGGTCTCTTCGCGCAGGGCAGCCTCCTCCGGCCGCTCGTGCGCCTCGCCCTTCAGGTGGAACAGGCCCTGCAGCACGGCCAGGAGTTGCTCGCCGCGGCGCCGCTTGTTCAGGCGCTTGCGGCAGATGTTGAGCGTGATGGTGTACAGCCAGGTCGTGATCGAGGCCTCGCCGCGGTACGACCGCCGATGGCGCAAGGCGGCCACCAGGGCATCCTGCGCGGCATCCTCGGCCTCCACCGCATCCTCCAGGATCGACAGCGCAAAGCGGTAGACCGTCTGCTGATGAGCGCGGACGAAGTGCTCGCCGGCGGCGGCCACGGAGGCCTCGCCGGTGAGGTCGGCATAATACAGCGGCAAGGTATCTTTCACGTTGTGCCAGGTTAGATACCGAATCGGGCGGAAACCTTCACTCTAGTACTACCCTGCCTCCCTCGGCCGGGTTCAACCCGGCGCGGCGCCGCTACTCGCGGCGCACATGCTGGGCGGCGCCCAGCAGCCCCAGGAGCAGGCCTGCCACCGAGGCGCCATGCCCGACGAAGACCAGCAGAAAGCCGGCCTCGATGACGCGGAGCGTCATCAGCCACGGGATCAGGAAGCCGACCACCACCAGGCCGAGACCCAGGCCGATCATCTCGAGCGGGGTGAGCGGCCTCATCGGTTCAGCCAGCACTTGGCGAAATGGGCAGGCGCCGGCTCGAAATCCGGCGGATCGTCCACCGCGCACAGGCCCTGGATCGCCTGGGCGCAGCGCGGATGAAAACGGCAGCCGGGCGGCGGCCGGAGCAGGCTGGGCGGCTCGCCGGGCGGCACCTCGCGGAACACGGCCGCGTTCTTCGCGTCCGGGTCGGAGGTGGCGGCCAGCAGGGCCCGGGTGTAGGGGTGGCGCGGCTCGCGCAGCAGCGCCTCGACCCCGGCGCGCTCCACCAGGCGGCCGGCGTACATGACGAAGAGGCGCTCCGAAAAGTAGCGCACGGTGGAGAGGTCGTGCGTGATGTAGATCACGGCCAGGTTATGCGACTCTTGCAGGCCGCGCAGCAGGCGCAGGATCTCCACCCGCACGGACGCGTCCAGCATCGACACCGGCTCGTCGGCGACGATCAGCCTGGGCCCCAGGATCACGGCGCGGGCGATGACGAGGCGCTGCTGTTGCCCGCCGCTGAGCATGTGCGGGAACTTGTGCAGGAAGTCGTCCACCGGGCTGAGTCTGACCTCTTCCAGCGCGCGGTGGATGCGGGCCTGGCGCTCGGCGCGGTCTTTCACGCCGTTGACGATCAGCGGCTCCTCCAGAATGCGCGCCACCGTCATGAAGGGCGGCAGCGCCCCGAACGGGTCCTGCTGGACGAAGCCGACCTGCGCGCGATACCACTTCATCCGGGCCGGGCTGAGCCTGGCCAGGTCGTGGCCGGCAAAGATCACGGCGCCGCGCGTCGGCCGGTGCAGGCCGAGGAGGGTGCGCATCAGGCTGGATTTCCCGCAGCCGCTCTCGCCGACCACGGCGACGGCCTCGCCCTGGCGCAGGTCGAAGCTGACGCCGTCCACCGCGCGCACGTAGCCGGCGCGCCCGAACCCCCAGCGGCGCAGCTCGAACCAGACGTGCAGATCGCGGATGGAGAGCAGGGCCTCCGGCGCGGCCGTCGCCGCCGGGTCCAACGCGCGCGCGCGCATGTCGTCCACCATCGCTTCCGCCTTTCCGTTCACACGTGCAGCCAGCACTTCACCTGGCGGCCGCCGTGTTTCACCACCGGCGGCTCCTCCGCGCACCGGGCGAAGCGGTGCGGGCAGCGCGGCGCAAACCGGCAGCCGGAGGGCAGGTCGAACAGGCTCGGCGGCCGGCCGGCGATGAAGTCCGGCTCGGCCGCGCCGCGCAACCTCGGCACGCTGGCCATCAGCTTCTGCGAATAGGGGTGCAGCGGCGCGCTGAAGAAGCGGGCGGCGTCGCTGACCTCCACGATCTGGCCGGCGTACATCACGGCCACGCGGTCGGCCAGCTCGCTGGAGGTGGCGATGTCGTGCGTGATCAGGATGAAGCTGGTCTCCAGCGTGTGCTTGAGGCGCTTGAGCATGTTCATAATGTTGGCCTGCGTCAGCACATCCAGCGCCGAGGTCGGCTCGTCCAGGACGATGACGGCCGGCGCGGTCACCAGCGACATGGCGATGGCGACGCGCTGGCGCATGCCGCCGCTCAGCTCGAAGGCGTAGCGCTCCATGAAGTCGGCCGGCACGCCCACGTGCTGGAACATCTGGCGCGCCTGGGCCAGCGCCTCCTTGCGGTCCAGATTGAAATGGACCTGCATCGGCTCGGCCACCTGGTCGCCGACCTTGAGCACCGGGTTGAGCGAGGCCAGGGCGGACTGCGGCACCAGCGACAGGCGCACCCAGCGGACGTTGCGCCGGAACGCCTCCTCGTCCAGGGTCATCAGGTCCGACCCATCCAGGACGACCTTGCCGGAATATGTCTGCACGTTGCGCGGGAGCAGGCGCAGGATGGCCCTGGCCAGCGAGCTCTTGCCGCAGCCCGATTCGCCCAGCACCACCACCGCCTCTTGGTGGCGGAGCTCGAAGTGGACGCCGTCCACCGCCCGGACCACACCCCGGGCTGTGCGGAAGTGCAGCACCAGGTCGTCCACGCGCAGCAGCGCGCCGTTGGAGGTCGTCATCACAGGCCTCTCAGCTTCGGGTTGAAGACCCGGTCCAGCGCAAAGCCGACCATGGCGAAGGCCAGGCCGGTGAGCATGAGCAGCGCCGACGGCTCCAGCACCCAGTAATACTGTCCCTGGAAGAGCGCGCCGTTGGCCCGCGCGTCGTCGATCAGCTTGCCCCAGGTCGGCAGGACGGGGTCGCCCAGGCCGAGCACGGCCAGCGAGGCCTCCAGGAAGACGAAGGTCGGGATGACGCTGACCAGCTGCGGGATGAGGATCGGCACGATGCGCGGGATGAGGTAGAGGAAGATGATGCGCCCGGAACCGGCGCCGTAGGTGCGCGCCGCCTCCAGGTAGGGCGCTTCTTTCACCTGCAGGAAAATGGCGCGGTAGCCCTTGATGGCGCCGCCGAAGATGCTGAGCAGGATGCTGACGCCCAGCATCAGCCAGAGGCTGCGGTTGTAGAGCGTGCCGACCATGATCAGGATCGGCAGGAAGGGCAGGATCAGGTTGACCTCGGTGAGGCGCTGGATGAGGCCGTCCACCCAGCCGCCGAACCAGGCGCCGACGGCGGCGATGATCACGGTGATCACGGTGGTGCCGAGGGCGGCCAGCAGGCCGAAGGCCAGGGCGATGGGCGTGCCCCACAACAGCGCCACCATCAGGTCGCGGCGGCGATGGTCGGTGCCGGCCAGGCCGTGGACCTGGCCGTACAGGACGAACTCGGCGTCCAGGTCGGAGTCGGCCTCGAACGTCAGGCCGCTCACGCGCAGCTCATAGCGGCCCGTGAGCGGGGTCAGCGCAGCGCGCTCCGCCCCCGCCTCGGCCGGGGCCGCGAACAGGCCGCGCTCCGCCGGCAGGCCGTGCAGGCGGCGGGTGAGCTTCTCGTCCTGGGAGAGGCGATAGGTCTGCGACGGCCGGATGGAAAAGTCGCCCAGCCGGATCGCGCGGCCGTCGGGGGTGTGCCAGGTGAGGGAGACGTAGGGCTGCTTCGCGGCGAAGCGGCTGGTGAAATAGACGGCCAGCTCCTGCGGGAAGCCATCGGCCGTGTAATCGAAGGCGAAGGTGATGGCGATGTCGGTGGTGCCGGAGACGACGCGCGACGTCTTGACGGCCGTGCCGTCGGCGCTCTTCAGCACCCGCGTCTCCGGCTGGTCGGGGCCGGGCAGCCAGTTGGTCCACACGGGCTGGGCGTTCTTGGGGTTCTCGTACCAGACGTCTTCGCCCCCGCGCCACAGCCGAATGGCCTCGGCATACGGGATGGTGATAAGCGTGTACAGCGAGAGCCCGACCAGGGCGGCGATGATCGCCAGGCCGGCCACGGCCGACGGGTACTGGGCCAGGTCGCGCCAGGCCCTGCGCAGCGTGTTCATGCCGGCCGGCCCTCGCCGCCGATGCGGACGCGCGGGTCCACGAGGGCGTAGATGAAATCCAGGATAAAGACGGTGAGCGCCAGCAGGTAGGCGTACAGGACCGTGGAGCCGACGATGACGGGCGTGTCGTACAGGCCGATGGCGCGGAAGAAGAGCCGGCCCAGCCCCGGCCAGTTGAAGACCGTCTCCAGGATGATGGCGCCCTGCCAGACCGTGATCAGCGTCAGGGCGAAGTTGGTGAGGATCGTCGGCAGGGTCGGCCGCAGGATGTAGCGCTGCTCGATCTGCTGCGCGGTCAGGCCCTTGGCCCGGGCCATCTCCACGTAGTCCTCGCTGGAGTAGATGAGGAAGAACGTGCGGTAGGCATAGACCGCGCCGAAGAGCGTGCTCAGGATCAGGGCGGCCACGGGCAGCGCCAGGTGCTCGGCCAGGCTCAGGCCGTACAGCACCGGCGATTCGGGCGGCGGCGCGGCCACCATCCCGCCGAACGGCAGCACCCCGAGCAGCGCGGCGAAGATCAGGATCAGGAAGATGCCGAAGAACCAGCCCGGCGCGGCCGAGGTCGGCGAGAGGGCGATGATGGCCTTGTCCAGCCAGCTCCCATACTGCCGCGAGAGCGACAGGCCCAGGAGCAGGCTCAGGAAGAAGTTGGCCAGGTTGGCGGTGGCGAAGAGCAGCAGCGTGGACGGCAGCCGCTCCAGGATGATCAGCCGCACCTGCCGGGAGCCGGTGTCGCTGGTCATGTTCTCGGCCCGGCCCAGGTTGAGAGTCAGGGCGTCGCCCAGATAGGCCACGCTGCGCAGGAGGAACGGCTGGTTGAGCCCCAGGCGCTCCTCCTGCAGGCGGACCAGCTCCGCAATCCGCTGATCGCGCACCTCCTTGGCCAGAGCCTGAAACTGCGGCGTCGTCAGCAGGGCGGAGACCTGCTCCTGGATCTGGCCGCGCCGGATCTCGTCCACGTGGCCGCCCATGTTGGCGATGAGGATCGTCAGATAGACGCCGACGACGACGGTCAGGAACAGGGCCACGGTCTTGATCAGCGTGTAGCGGGCCAGGCGCGCCAGGGTGCTGGCGCCGGCCGCGGGGGCGGCGGGCGCAGCGCTGGCCGGGACAGGCCGGGCGGCGTGGGTCATCGGGGCCTCGCTTTCCCTCACTCCCTCTGTCCCCCCATCGCCGCACATCAGGCGCGGGCCTTGTCAGCGCCCTGGGGCGGCGATGGGGGGATGAAAGGGGAGTTACGGCGCAGTGACGAACTCGAACGACGCGAAGCTCGGGATGCTGACCAGCTTAGAGACCACGGCCACTTCCAGCCGGTTCGACCCGGCCTCCAGTTGGCCCGTCATCTCCGGGCTGAGCGTGATCTGCCACTGCCCGTCGGCGACGGCCTCCGCCTGGCCGGTGGCGGCCAGCGCGCCCGTGGCGTCGAAGACCAGGTACTTGACCTCCTCGATGTCCACCTGCGGGTAGGGCGCGCCCTTGAAGGTGGCGAACACGTCGTAGACAGCCTCAGAGTTGATGGTCACGCGGCCGGGGCCGTCCAGCTCCGCCACCGCCAGCCGCGGCTCGGAGAAGCCCGCCCACTTGCTCACCGGGTCGGGGTAGTCGGCGAAGTGCTTGAGGATGACCGTGCCCTCCACCGGGAAGACCCGGTCGAGGTAGTAAGCGCCGGTGCCCACCCAGAAGTGGCCGTGGCGGCGGTACCACTCCTGCAGGTTGGCGTAGCGGGCGGCCACCTGGTCGGCGGTGAGGTACTGGCCGAGGGTCGGCGCGTAGGGGAGGTAGCCTTCGGTCGCCGCCTGGTTCAGCTTGGCCTCCAGGATCGCCAGGCTCGGCCCGCCGATGTACGACATCCACTCGACTTCGTTCTTGTTGGCCTTGTCCGAGGAGAAGGCCAGCTCGTTGTTGGCTTCGGCCAGGATGCCCAGGCTCAGGTTGTGCCAGGCGCCCGGACCCTGGGTGTAGTAGGGGAAGAACACGGCGAACGGCGTGTTGTCGAGCGAGACGTTCAGCTCGGCGTCGAGGAAGTACTGATCGGTGTAATACTCGATCACCAGCGGGTCTTCCTGGACGATGCGCAGGCCCTTGAGAGAGGTCGAGAGCGACTCATAGAACGGCACGGTCGATTCGTCGTAGAGGGCGCTCTCCGGCTTGCTCTGGTCGAAGGCCAGGATCCAGAGCATGACGATATCGGCCAGCAAGAACGAGCTGCCATCGTGCCACTTGAGGTCGTACAGGTTCTCGGGGTAGTGCACGATCAGCCTGGCGTTGGCCGTCAGCCCCTCCGGGTGCTTCTCGCCCACGGTGATGAACTGTTGGGCGGCGGCGTCCCAGTCGATCCAGGCGTCGGCGGGCACGTCGTTCTGCGGGACGAACTCTAGCTGGACCCAGTCCAGCGTGGAGGTGACGGGCAGGCCGTCCTTGATGAAAAGTTCCATGCGCTCGATGCGCTGCGGCCAGGCCAGCCCGGTGTACGGGTCGGGGATGACCTCGCGGTCGCCGGTGCCGCGCTGCAGCATGGCGTCGTACACCCAGTTGCTGCCGGCGATCGGGTTCCACGGGTCGGTCAGGATGCTGGCGTTGGCGAGCGTCAGCGCGCCGCCCACCTGGCCCTCCTTGCGGAGCGTGAACGGCCACAGCCAGGCGCCCTGGACGCCGCCCGCCAGGTCGGCGGCGATGAGCGTGCCGGCGCGCACGGGCGAGTAGCTCAGCTCGTCCACCACCCAGATGCGGGACGAGTCCTCCATGGCCAGCTCGAGCGCGCGCTCGAAAAGCCGGCCGCGCTCGGCCATATCCTGGAAGTCGTTGCGGAACAGGCGGTCCGAGACCTCGTCGAACTCGGGCGCGGGCGTGTAGTTCTGCCACAAGGGGTTGCTGCGCCCGCGCGGCGTGAAGTAGAAGTCGAAGTTGGCGCCCAGGTCGCGGTTGATGATGGTGGTGACCCAGCCGCCGGTGTAATAGTGGTACAGGCCGTCGTTGGGGTCGCCCGCCAGCCAGATGGGGGACGCCTCGGCCGCGCTCTTGTAGTCGCGCCGGACCGTGAAGCCCAGGTTTTCCAGCTGGTTGCCGACGTAGTCGCCGATGTCGCGGCGCTCGTCCTCGGTGCGGATCAGGCCGATGATCTCCACCGGCTCGCCGTTGTACGTCCACCGGCCGTCGACCCGCGTCGCCCCGAGTTGCTCCATTTCCTCGGTGATGACCTGGGCGGCCTTCTCCGGGTCGTAGGCGTACTTGGCCTCCAGCTCGCGCACCTTGGCGATGTAGCGGGTGTAGTCCGGGAAGCCGGTGTTGATCGGCAGGTAGCGCGGCACGCCCAGGCCGCCCATGATCTCCTGGCCGATGTAGTGGCGGTCGATCAGCCAGTTCATGGCCTCGCGGATGCGGGCCACGGCGAAGGGGTTGAGCTTGCCGGTGCCCTCGAAGAGGGGGCCGGTGGGGTTGAACGTGATCTCGTCGTTGGTGCCGGCGCCCTCCACCCGGCTCAGGTTGGGCAGGCTCTGGATGCGCGCCAGCACCTCCGGGTCGGCGGCGGCGAAGGCGTACACGTCCAGCTCGCCGACGTCAATGCGCGCGACCGCGGCCTCGGTCGACGGCTCCTCGACCACGACGATCTGGTCCAGCCAGCCGCCGCGCCGATCCACCGGCGCGGCCGTGGGCGTGACCAGGACATCCCGGGGCACTTCCACCGGCACCTCCACCGTCTCGCGGATGACCTGCGGCGGCGCGGTGACTTCGCGCTCCACCACCTGCGGCGTGGCCGTGGCGCAGGCCGCCAGCAACAGGCTGGCGATTACGATGAGGTTGAGGTGGATAAGCGTTTTGTGACGTGACATCTTTTCTCCTCCAGCGGGGTGAGCGTGGCCAAGGGACGGTGTGGGTCGTTTCTCGGTCGGCGTTGCGGCGTTGCGATCACCCCCTCTCACGGGTGCCTCAGGTCTGACGGCCTCGCGGTGCGGACCGGCGTCAGCTGGCGGCCGGCACGCGATAGAAGCACGCCCGGCCGGCCCCGGCCATCAGGGCGGCGGCCAGGCGGCCTTCGGAGTCCGGGGTGCGGCTCCCGCGCGCCGCGGCCGCCCGCAACAGCTCCAGCCGGCGCCGCCGGGCCGGCCGCCGGCCGGCCACCCGCGCCCAGAGCGCCGCGGCGATCAGCGCATCGAGCGCGGCCGGGGCGGGCCTACCTGCCCTCAACAGCGACCGCCTGATCATCGCCAGCCTGTTCCCGGCGCATCGGGCGGGCCGCGCCCTGCCGGACCAGCGCCCGCCGCAGGGTCTGCCGCCCGTAGTGCAGGCGCGATTTCACCGTGCCCACCGGCCGGGCGAGCACGCGCGCGATCTCCTTCAGCTGCAGCCCGCCCAGGTAGTACAACTGCAGCACCACCCGCTGCGGGCAGGGCAGGGCGTCGAGGGCGCCCTCCAGCGCCGCCCGCCAGTCGCGCGCGGCCAGCCACGCGCCCGGCGCCATCAGGCGGTCGAACCGGTCGAGCAGCTTGTCGATCCCGGCCTCGTCGGACTCGTTCGCCGGCCCGGCCAGCCGGGCCCGGCTCAGGTCGATCGTCGTGCGGTAGAGCCAGGGGGCCAGCGCCGCGTCGCCTGCCAGGCGTCCGGCCTCGGCGCGCAACTGGACGAAGCACTGTCGCTGGATGTCCTCGGCCGCGCGCGGGTTGCGCGTGATGGCCAGCGCCGTCTGATACAGCGGCGGGCCGTATTTCTCGGTCAGCGCCTGGAGGGCGGCGGCGTCGCCGCGGCGGAGCTGGGAGAGGAGATGCCGGTCCTTGATCGTCGTCGCCATGGTCGTGTTCCACACGCTGCGCCTGGCCCGGGACAACGCGTGATAACAAACACACTCGTTGACCGGGCCGAAAGTTCGTCCGCCCGGCGGGATTGAACCTTTTGAACTGCGGCGGAGCCGGGCGCGGCCACCCGGCAGGGGTGAGATACGGATCGCGGGGAAAATCTTCAGAGGCGGGGGCGAGGCGAGCGGCTGACCGGCTCTGTGGTTGTTGGCGCCCGGCCGTCAGCCAGAGTCGCTGGCCGGTTGCCGAAACGGTGAGGCCGTCGTAACGCGTCGCAAAACTGGAGGGGGGACCCGGCCCCTGTATAATCCAACCATGCCCCCAAGCGGCTCAGCGCCGTCGGCGCCGAGGCCCTTTTACTGTTAGGAGACCGAGCACCCGGCGCTGATCGCCCCGGATGCGGCCGCCTGCCTGGCACGGTCCAGGACGCCGGCGAGGGGCCTGCCGTCGGACGACCGGCCGCACATCTGCGACAAGCTCTGCCGCGCGCCGGACCCAGGGCCGGGGGACGACGTTCACGCTCACTCAGCCGGCCTCAACAGGACCTCTCTCATGACCAAATCTCTCAGCGGCGTCTGGCGCCTGACCCGGTTCTACGAGTACGTTGCCTTTGTCGTCATCACCACGCTGCTGGGCGCGGCCGCCGGCGGCGGCTCGCTGGGCTGGCCGCTGGTCGTGGCGCTGGCCGCCAACTGGCTGGCGGTCGGCTTCGCGTTCATGATCAACGACGTCGAGGACGCGCCGGACGACGCGCTGACCCCGGCCAAGGCGCGGCGCAACCCGGTCTCGGCCGGCGAGCTCTCGCCGCGCCTGGCGCGGGCGCTGTCCTTCAGCGCGGCGGCGCTGGCGGCCGGCCTGTACGCCTGGCTGGGCCTGGGCCCATTTGTGATCGGCGTGACCTGCCTGGTCCTGGCCTGGTTCTACTCCTGGCGGCGTGTGCGGCTCAAAGCCATCCCGGTCGCCGACCTGATCTCGCACATCTTCATGCTGGCCGGCCTGCAATTGCTGGCCGCCTACGCCACCTTCCGCGACGCCCCGGACTGGAACCTGGCCTTTCCGCTGGCGTTTGTCATGGCGATCAGCCTGTACGGGCAGTTGTTCAACGAGCTGCGCGATTTTGAGGGCGACCGCAAGGCCGGCGTCACGCACACGGCCAGCTTCCTCGGCGCGCGGCGGGCGTATGTGCTGATGATGATCTGGCTCGCTGTCGGCATCATCTCCGCCGGCATGTTCATCTTCGTCTTCCGGCTGATCCCGACCTGGGTGCTGCTGAGCACGGCCGGGCTGGCGGCGCTTTTCTCGCTGTGGCCCGCCCTCCGGGTTCGGCGCGCGCGCTCGGTGGTGGAGGGGCAGGGCTCTTTCCACAAGCCGCTCGAGGCGGCCGCCGCCCTGGCTCTGACGGCCTGGTTCGTCAGTCCGGCGGCGCTGGAGGCGCTGCTGCTCCTGACGGCCGGGCGCTAAAGGCAAGCCGGTATGGATGGCTGACGCGCGGCGAGCGGCCGCGTTTCACACCATGCCCGCAGCACCTCGGCCACGCTCCAGGCCTGGGCCGGGCAGGCGTGGGGGGTGTGCGGCGGGTCGCCGTCGAAGACCTCGCTGATGGTGCCGAGGCCGGCCTCGTCCAGGTGGCCCAGCAGCGGCTCCAGGAAGGAGCGCGCCTGGGCGCGGTCGCCGTAGACGCGCAGATGCGCGCTGACGAACGGGCCGATCAGCCAGGCCCAGACCGTGCCCTGGTGGTAGGCGGTGTCGCGCGCGCGCCGGTCGCCGGTGTAGCGGCCGTGGTAACGCGGGTCGTCGGCGGGCAGGGTGCGCAGGCCGTGGGAGGTGAGCAGCCGCCGCGCGCACACGTCCACCACCGCCCGCTGCTGCGCCGGCGTCAGCAGATCGCCGGCGCCGGGCAGCGCCACGGCCAGAAGCTGGTTGGGGCGCAGGGTGGCGTCGTCGCCCTGCGGCCCGTCGAGCACGTCGTAGCAATAGCCGGCTGCGGCATTCCAGAAGCGCGCAAAGCCCGCGCGCGTGCGGGCCGCCAGCGCCTCGAACTCGCCCGCCGGCTCCCCCAGCCGCCGCGCGAACCCGCCCATGGCGCGCAGGGCGCTGTACCAGAGCGCGTTGATCTCCACCGCCTTGCCGGTGCGCGGCGTCACCACCCAGTCGTCGATCTTCACATCCATCCAGGTCAGTTGCACGCCCGGCTCGCCGGCGGCCAGCAAGCCGTCGGCCGGGTCAACGCGGATCCCGTAGCGGGTGCCGCGCAAGTGCCAGACGACGATGTCCTGCAGGACCGGGAACAGGTCGCGCACCAGGGCGTCGTCCCCCGTCGCCGCGTGATAAGCGCGGATCGCCTCGAAATACCAGAGCGTCGCATCCACGGTGTTGTAGGCGGCAGGCGGCGGGGCCGGGCGCTTAAGCGAACCGTTCTGCGGTTCGCCTTTGTCGGGGAAATAGTTGGGCAGCATGCCGCGGTCGGCGTAGCGTGCGAAGGTGCGCAGGACCCTGGCGGCGACGTCGAAGCGGCGCGCGGCCAGCGCCAGGCCCGGCAGGCTGATCATCGTGTCGCGGCCCCAGTCCGTGAACCACGGGTAGCCGGCGATGACGGTGCGGCCGGCCGGGTCGTCCGGGAGCGCGCGCCGCACGATGAACTGGTCGGCGGCCAGCGCCAGCTGGCGCACGGCGGGCGGCGCATCCGCCAGGCCGCTTTGGGCGAGCAGGTCGGCCTCGTAACGCCGGCGCGCGGCATAGGCCGCCTGCCCGTCGACGTCCGGCGGCGCCGGCTCAGCCGTCAACACGAAGGCGGCCGTCTCCCCCGGCGCCAGCGTCAGCGTAAAATCGCCGGCGTGGAAGTTGGCGTCGATGGGGTCCTCGCCGCGCCCGGCCTCCGCGCTCAGGAAGTAATTCTTGCGCCACGCGCCGCGCGGCGCCGCCGCCGCCCGGTCGCTGAGCAACGTCACCGCCGCCCCGGTCTCCGGCAGCTCGACGCGCAGGCCGAGCGGCGCGGCCTCCACCCGCAGCGGGGCGCGGTTGGGCGGCGTGTTGCCGTGGTGGTCGCGGTCGTTGACGATGGCCTGCAGGTCCAGCCGCAGCGGCAGCGTGGCGCGCGTCAGGGCGTAGGTGACATAGGTGGTGTTGGCGCCGGCCTGCATCCAGACGCGCTTTTCGAGCCGGGCATCGGCGACGGCGAACGTCCAGACCGGCGTGGTCCCCTCCAGGTGGAAGCGCTCCAGGTGCGCGAACCCGGCCGGCTCGACGCGTCCGTCGGCCCAGTGGTCGGCGTGGAGCGGGTAAGCGCGGCCGTCGTAATGCGCGGTCTCGTCGAGCTTTGTCACCAGCAGCGCGCGGCCGACCGGCGGTTTGAGCGCCGCGATCAGCAGACCGTGGTAGCGGCGGGTGAGCGTCCCGGCGATCGTGCCGCCGGCGTACCCGCCCAGGCCGTTCGTCACCAGCCATTCGCGCGCCCCGGCCGCCCGCCCATCGCCGCACACCGCGCGCCCAAAAGCAAGCATCGCAACCTCCAGATAACGGGGATTGAGGGGATTATAGCGGCCGAGGGGCTGCCCGGCGCGTCCGTCATCGCCCGGGGCCGCGCGGCGGGACGAGCCATCACGGCGTGGACCGGGAGCGGCGCCGCAACCCGGTCAGAGGCGGCGCGTAGAAGGAGTTGAACCTGGCAGGACCCGGGCGTCGCCGCAAATTCTCCGAGAGGGTGTACGATGGGAGGGCTGAACATCGCCAAAGAAAGGGGCACATCCATGCTCAATACCGGACCACTCCGCTCGATTTTTGTGATGCTGTTGCTCGCCCTGGCGTTGGCCGCTTGCGGCCGTGACGGCGCGGCGGCGCCGACCCCGACCGTTGATATCCCCATCATCACCGGCGGCGGCGACGTGATCGCCGAGGGCCGGCTGGAGCCGGGCGCCTTCGCGCAACTCTCGTTTCTCACCGGCGGGCAGGTGGCCGAGGTGCTGGTGAAAGAGGGCGACGTGGTGGAAGCCGGCGCCGTGCTGGCGCGGCTGGAGAACCGTGAGTCGCTCAACGCGCAGGTGGCCCAGGCGGAACAGGCCGTCTTCGACGCCAATCAGGCCATCCGGAATTTGAGCAAAGGCCTGGACCTGCAGGTCGCCCAGCTTCAGCAGGACCTGGCGCGGCTGCAGGATGAGCTCGAGAAGGCCGAGCGCCGGTTGTATTTCCTCAAGACCCCGGACATTGCCTTTTACGAGGAGGAGCTGCGCAAAGCCGAGGAGGCGCTGTCCACGGCCCAGGAGAACGCCGAGATCACCTCCATCGGCGACCTGCAGGCGCAGCTCGACGCCGCGCGCGACCGGTTGAAGCGGGCGACGGACGTCTATAACGACGCGCAGGCGGCTCAGGCCGAGTGCCCGGGCTGCGACGTCGTGTTTGCGGCGGCGGCCGGGACATTCGTCAAGCTGGAGGACGCCCGGAAGGAGTTCGAGGACGCGACCAACGCGGTCAAGGTGGTGGAGTTGCGCCTGGCCCAGGCGCAGCGCAGCGACTCGCAGACCATCCGCGACCTGCAGGAGCGCGTCAACAAGGCCCGGGCCAGCCTGCAGGGCGCCCGCAACCCGGACCAGACGGCCATCGCCCTGGCCGAGGCCGAGGTCGCCCTGATCAAGGCCCAGCTTCAGGATGGCCAGGAGCGCCTGGCGATCCTCCGGCAGGGGCCGGACCCGGATGAGCTGGCCGCGGCGCAGGCGCGGCTGGCGACGGCGCAGGCCAACCTGGAGGCCGCCCGGGCCGCCTTCGCCGACGCCGAGCTGCGCGCCCCGATTGCCGGGACCGTGGCCGCGCTGAACCTTAAAGCCGGCGAGCAGGCCTCGCCCGGCGTGCCGGTGATCACGCTGGCCGAGTTCGGGCGCTGGGTGGTGAAAACCAACAACCTGACCGAGATCGAGGTGGTGAAGGTGAAGGAGGGTCAGCCGGCCGAGGTGGTGCTGGATGCGCTGCCGGAGGTGACGCTGAAGGGCGTGGTCCGTTCCATCGCCACCGTGTTCGTCGAGAGCCGCGGCGACGTGACCTACACGGTCACGGTCGAGTTGGGCGAGGCCGATCCGCGCATGCGCTGGGGGATGACGGCGCAGGTGACGCTGACGCCCTGACCCGCTTCCGGCGCGAACGTTCAGGCCGCTCATCGCGCTCGCCGTTCGGCGCGATCAGCGGCCTGTTGTTTTGACCGAATGGGCCCGGCAGGATTCGAACCTGCAACCCAGCGGTTATGAGCCGCGCGCTCCGCCTTTGAGCTACGGGCCCGGTCGCGCCGCTGCGCGGCGCTTACGGCGACGGGCGCAGCCCGTCGCTGGACGCCTCCGGCGTGGCCGGTCGCGCCGCTGCGCGGCGCCGGGATCATTATACCGGTTATTCGTTGGCCGTCACCCGCCAGCGCGGCTCCTTGCCCTGGAGCACCGCCAGCACCTCTTCGGCGATGGCCAGGCCGGCGCGGGCCTGCGCCTCGGCCGTCTGCGCCCCGATGTGCGGCGTGGCGATGACCTTGGGGTGCGCGGCGATAGAGCCGGGCGGCGGCGGCTCGACGGCGAAGACGTCCAGCCCGGCGCCGGCCAGATGGCCCGAGTCCAGCGCCGCCCGCAGCGCGTCCTCGTCGATCACGCCGCCGCGCGCCAGGCACAACAGGCGCGCGCCCGGCTTCATCTGCGCCAGCCGGTCGGCGTTCAGCAGGCCGCGCGTCTCGGCCGTCAGCGGCAGGTGCAGCGAGAGATAGTCGGCGCGGGCCAGCACCGCCTCCAGGCCGGCCGGCTCGGCGCCGCGCTCGCGGATGTGCAGTTCGCTCAGGTAGGGGTCGTAAGCGACCGCGCTCATGTCGAAGGCGCGCGCGCGGCGCGCCACCTCCACCCCGATGCGGCCGAAACCGAGCAGGC
>DAOUAB010000004.1:0-62408 GCA_034434015.1 Anaerolineales bacterium | reverse complement strand
GAGGCGATGACCTCCATCGAGGCCTCGGGCAGAAAGGGGCGCGCCTCGCTGCCCGTCGCCGCGCCGGCGGCGGGTAGGTTGGCCCGGGCTTCGGCCAGCTGGCGCTCCTTCTCGGCCAGCTGTTTCTGCGTCAACGTCAACTGGTGCGTCTGGTTCGCCAGCTCGGCCAGCGCCGCCATCGCGTTGGCAAGTTCCTGCTCCTTGGCGCCGGCCTTTTCCTGGGCCTCGGCCAGCGCCTGGTCGCGGGCGGCGATCTGGCGACGGAGGTTAGCCAGCGCGGACTGGGCGCCGGCCAGTTGCGTCTTGAGGTCGTTGAACTCGCTCTGGACTTCCGCGAGCTGGCGGGCCTGGTCGTTGAGCGTCGCCACGACCGCCTGGGCCTTGACGAGTTGTCGCTCTTTAGCGGAGGCTTCGTTGCGCGCCTCGGACAGGGCGGCCTGAGTCGTCTCCAGTTCGCTGCGGGTGGCGGCGAGCGTCGCCCGAGTCTCGGCCAGCGCGGCTTCGGCCGCGGCCAGGGCCTTGCGGGCCTCCGCCAGCGCCTCGGGCGCGACGCCCGGGGCGGCGGGCGCGGCCGGGCGGTCGGCCTCCATCCGGCGCAGTTCGGCGCGCGTCAGTTCCAGCTCTTTGCGCAACTGCTGCTCTTGCTGGAGAGCGAAGTCGTAGTCGAGCTTGAAGGTCGCCATCTGCCAGTGCTGGCTTTCGGCGTAATCGCGCAGTTCGCGGAGCTGCGCCTCGAGGCGCGCCCGTTCGGCCTCCAGCTCCTGTTCGGCGCGCGGATCGGCGGCGCCCCGGCTGGCCCGCGCCTGTTCCAGCTCGCCCTGCAATTGGGCGACGCGCTGGGCCTGCGCGTTCAGGTCGCGCTGGGCGGTTTCGTACTTCTCGCGCCAGCCGACGGCGGCGGCGCGCTCGGTCTCCAGCTGGCTGATGCGCTGGGCCTGCGCCTCGAGTTCGCGCTGGACGGCGGCGTGCTTCAGGCGCCACTCGGCGGCGGCGGCCAGCTCCGCCTCCAGCTCGGCCAGGCGTTCGGCGTTCTGGAGCGCGGCGGCCTGCCCGGCGCGCAGGCGCTCCAATTCCGCCTCCATCTCCGCGGCGCGGTCGGCGGCTTCTTCGCGCTGTCGGTCGGCGTCGCGGCGGGCCGCCTCGAGTTCGGCGCGCAACTGGGCCAGTTCCGCCGCGGCCGTCTCCGGCGCGGTCGTCGGGGTTCCGGTGTGGGCGGCGCGCAGGCGCTCAAGCTCGGCGGTCTGGGCCGCGAAGGCGGCCAGATTGGCGCGCAGCGGCTCCAGCTCCGCCTCAAGCTCGCTGCGCCGGTCCTCCGCGTCCTGAAGCCGGTCGCGCAGCGCGTCAAGATCAGCGGCCAGGTCGGCGGCCCGGCGGGCCTGCGCTTCGGCTTCGGCCTCGGCGGCGTCCACACGGCTGCGCCATTCCGCCTCCACCTCGGCCAGGTCGGGGGCCGGGACCGCCAGGATCGTCGAGCGGAGGGCCTCGACGTCGTCGGCGGGCCGGAGATGTTCCGTGGCCTGGCGCAGCGCGATGATCTCCTGAGTGAGGCGTTCGGCCTCGCCGCGGGCGGCCTCCAGGGCCACCGAGAGCTGGTCGGCCTCGGCGCGGGCCGCGCGCTGGGCGGCCTCGGCCGCGTCGGCCTGGGCGGAGGCCTTGGCGAGGTCGCGCAGCAGCCGGTTGATCTGGTTGTCGCCGCTCAGCGCATCGGCGATCGGTTCCAGCAGCGCGGCCAGCAAGTTCTCATCTTCCGGCGTCCAGGCGCGGTGCGAGTACAGGGCGATGAGCACGAGCACCGCCAGGGGCTGGCCGTTGGCCCGGATGGGGGCCACCAGCGCCGGGCCGATCGGGCCGATGCCGACGGCCCCGGTCAGGCGGCGCAGGTCGGCGGCGTGATCGGCCGGTGTGAGGCGGGCGAGGCCGGCGCCGGTCAACGCGGCCCGCAGGGCCGGCGAGTCGCCGGCGGAGAGGAACGTGCCGGGCAAGAACTGCTCGCGCACCAGGTCGTAGGCGCAGGTCAGGCGGCACATCCCCAGGTCGTCGGGCGGGGTCAAGAGGAGGCACAGCTCGGCGCGGCAGGTGTGGGCGACGGCCAGGGAGACGATCTGGGCCAGTTCGTCCGGGTCGGCGGAGGCGTTGAGCGAGGCCAGGGCGACGACGGCCTTGGGGTCGAGGCTGCGGGCGGCCGGCGGTTTCTCCTCACCCGGCGCCGCCGGCACGATCAGGGGTTCCAGCGCCTGGGCGGTTGAGGCTGGCGTGGAGCTTGCAGGGACGGGGTGGGGTGTCGGAGCGCCGCCGAAGAGGCGGCGGTAGACCAGGGCCGTGAACAGCGGGACGGCGACGATCTCGGCCAGCCGGACGGCGCCGGGCAGGTTAGCGCCGGCGTACGTGAAAAAGAACAACTGGGCGACATGGCCGAGGCCGATGACGAGCAAAAAAACCGTTCCCAGCCAGGCATCCGGGATGCGGCGGAGCAAACCGCGTACGCTGATCAGCAACAGACCGCCGCCGGCCAGGGCCAGCTGTGCGACTTCCCAGACCGTTTCCTGGAGCGAACCGTTGTAGAAGCCGACGCCCGCCGCGAGCGCCTGATCCCAGAGCACGGCGCTGACGCCGGCGGCGATCAGCGCGATCAGAGCCAGGCCGAGGGTCAGGGCGTCCGCCGGGCGGGAGGGGGAGGGGAAGGCGAACGCCCACAGCATCAGCAGCAGGCTCAGCGTGCTGACGGCGCGCGTCAACGGCGGGGGCAGGAGGAGCGGGTCGATCAGTTGGAGGGCGGCCAGGAGCGTGCCGACCAGGCTGAGTAGATTGAGGAGGACGGCCAGGGCCGTGGCAATGGTCAGGCGCGCTGCGGTCGGGCCGCGTTCGCGGCGCCAGGCGTTGAGGGCCAGGGACGCGGCGGTTTGGAGCGCGAACAGGAGCACCAGGTGATAGACCAGGCTGCCGTTCAGCTCGGTGATCAGCATCACCGTTTCGGGGATGAGAGACTCCATGCCTGGGCGTGGGCGACAGTCGGCGGGTTCGAATTCGGATTATAGCATAGGGCTTTTTAAGGAAGAATTGGTCCGCCAGGTTAGAGATGTGTGTGGGCGCAAGCGGTCGAGGGGCCAGAGGCGCGCAGGCGAATGCGCGTTGACAATCCACGCAAAGCAAGTAAAATAGCGGCGTTCACTGACAGCTGTGTCGGGCAGTGGGCGCAAACCTTGCCGAAGTGGCGGAATTGGCAGACGCGCTACGTTCAGGGCGTAGTGGCCGAAAGGCCGTCTGGGTTCAACTCCCAGCTTCGGCACAGAGGGAATCCCGGCCCCGCCGGGATTTTTCCGTTCTTGTGGGTACGGGTGACTTGAGCCGGCCCTATTCTTCCCGCTGCGCGAGTCAGGAGTGAAGCCGTGACGCAAGACAACCGACGACCGCCCTTGACGCTGGCGCAGGTGGCGGGTCTTGTGGTCGTCGTGCTGGCCGTGGTGGTCCTGGTGGACTTCAGCCAGCGGCTGGCGGCGTCGCAGCGGCTGGTGGACGAGGCCAGCCTGGCCAAGACGGACGTGGCGCAGTTGGAGCGCGAGAAGGCGGCGCTGCAGACGCAAGTCGCTTATGCGACCACCGACGCGGCGGTGATTGCCTGGGCGCATGAGCACGGCAGGATGGTGCGGCCGGGCGAGGTCCTGGTGGTGCCGGTCGTGCCGACGGCCCCGGCCACACCGGTGGCGACGCCCGCCCCGGCGCCGACGTCGCCGCCGAATTGGAGCTTATGGCGGGACCTGTTTTTCGAGGCGGCCTCCGCGCGCCGTTCGCCTTGACGGGTTAAGGTGTCTGTGATATATTGAACGTGCGCCGGGAAAAGGCGCTATTTTATCGCTGCGGGGTAGAGCAGAGGCAGCTCGTCGGGCTCATAACCCGGAGGTCGTTGGTTCGAATCCAACCCCCGCTACCTGAGAGACACCCTAGTCCAAAAGACTAGGGTGTTTTCATTGGTCCGGCGGACTCAAGTTCGGGAGACCCCCATTCCAGGAGGATCCCGAAATGAACCACAGTCTAAAGGGCTTAAAACTCGACGACGCTGTCGAAGGCTTCCTGCAGCACAAGGCGGCCGAGGCGCTGAGCGCCGCGACCCTATATGCGTACAAGGACCACCTGACGGTCTTTCGGACCCAGGTGGGCGACCACCCTGTCCAGGCCATCACCACCGCCGACCTGCGCGCGTTCCTGGCCTGGATGCGCTCAGACTACCAGCCCCGCCGGCTGAGCGGCAAGACCGGCCCCCTTTCCCCGAAGACCCTGCGCAACTTCTGGGTCAGCCTATCCGCCTTCTTCCGCTGGGCCAGCACCGAATTCGCCTTCGAGAACCCAATGAAGGGCGTGCCGGCGCCCCGATTCCAATACCCCCCAATCGAGCCCTTCACGAAGGAAGAGATCGAGCGACTGCTGAAGGCCTGCGAGTTCTCGCGCGAGGCCAGGACCGAGGCGCGGCGCAAGTTCGTCATGCGCCGGCCGACGGCCAACCGGGATCGCGCCCTGATTCTGATCCTGGTGGACACCGGGCTGCGCGCCAGCGAGCTGTGCAGCCTGGCCGTGGGCGACCTGGAGCCGTCGACCGGCAAGGTGCACATCAAGCACGGCCGGGCCGGCGGCGCCAAGGGCGGCAAAGGGCGCTTTGTCTACCTGGGCAAGGCCGCGCGCCGGGCGGTCTGGCGCTACCTCGCCGAGCGCGAGGACGGGAAAGACCCCGACGCCCCGCTCTTCATCGGCAAGTTCAACCGGACCCTCCAGCGCGACGTACTGCTCAAGCTGATCGAGCGGGCCGGAAGACGGGCCGGCGTCGATCACTGCCACCCACACCGTTTCCGCCACACCTTCGCCATCACCTACCTGCGCTCGGGCGGGGACCTGTTCACCTTGCGGGCGCTGCTCGGCCACAGCTCGCTGGAGATGGTCCAGCACTATGCCCGCATCGCCCAGGTCGATGTGCAGGACGCGCACCGCCGCGCCAGCCCAGCCGACAACTGGCGGCTGTGACGGCCTCCGACCAGGAAACACCATGCTCCTGATGCTAATCGGGATGGTGCTTATTTCGGACCGCGAGGCTTGGGCGGACGAGATCAAGGCTGATGCCCCCGTGGCACGCTCACGCCCGAGCCATCTCATCGGCCAGGATGTGGAGGGCTCGCGCCTGGTCGCCGCGCGACAGACCGCGCAACAGGCCGGCCAGGTCGTCGTCCAGCCTGGAAGGCAGCGCGGCCGGGCCGGTCAGGGCCGTGATCCGGTCCCGGACCTCGTCCCCGAGCAGGGGCGCGTAGATGCCGTCCGTGATGCGCACGTCCGAGTGCATCAGGTTCTGGCTGATGGCCTTGTAGTCCGCCATCGTGCGCGCGTGCTGCAGCGCAAACACTGCGTGCCCGTGGCGGAACTTGTGCGCCGACCTGTATTCCAGCCCGGTCCTCTGATAAAGGCCGCGCAGGCGGTCGGTCACGGCCCCGTTGCGATGGGCGCCGGCCGGGTCCGGGGACAGGATTGGCTGACCCCAGCGGATGACGATGGGCGTGAACCACATAGCGGTGTCCGGCAGCCGGCCGCGGACGCGGGCATCCCACTGTGCCACCACCTCCATCAGTTCGGGGACATTCAACAGATAGGTCGTGCGCGAGCGGCCGTTCTTCGTATGCACGCCCAGGGACGGCCACTGCTTGACCTCACGCCGGGCCAGGTCGACGGCCCCGATCGGGAGCGAGCCGAAGGCGCCGGCCCGCATGCCCGAGAGAAACAGGAACGCGGTCGCGGCCTGGTCGCGCAGGCGGGCCAGGTCTTCACCCGTCCCAGGTTGGCGGCTGAGCGCCAATACTTCGTCCAAGGTCACGAAGACGTGCTCGCGCTCCGGCTCCGGCAGGCGCGGCGGGCGCAGGGTCTCGATCCAGGCCGCCGTGACCGGCTTGAAGTCGCGGGGGTGCTGGAGCCGTGCCCATTGAAAGAAGCGCCTCGCCAGCTGGCAGGACTTGCGCAGCGTGCTGCGCGCGAGTCCTTGCTCTTCTCGCCGGCCCCGCTTTTCCAGCAAGTACTGGGGGTACGTCGGCCTCAGGTCCACGACCTGGCCGAGGGGCGTCTCACCGGCCCAGTACAGGAGCGGCTTGAGATAAGTGGTATAGCGGTCGAAAGACTCCCGGCCCACCTGGGCGACATCGTTCAGGTGGTGCAGGAAGGCGTCGAACAGAAGGTAATTGGCCCGGCTAATCATCGGCGGCTCCACGGTGGATGGTGCAGCCACAGTCCGGGCAGCGGGCAATGTGCAGGATGTGCCGGCCCTCGCGGCGCTGTGAGGGATTGGTCATCGGGACGGCGCGCCGGCAGCGCAGGCAATAGGCCTCGCCTGGCCCAAGGGGCTGGCTGGGCCAGGCTTCGCGCACGCGCTGCACCCAGGCGGCCAGAGCCTGCCCGTCGAACCAGAGATGGCCGCGGCCATCCTGCTGATAAGGAAGGCCGTTGCGCATCCAGTCGTGCAGGTCGCCGCTGGTGATGTCCAGCTTCTGGCAGATCTCGGCCGAGCGGTACAGCGTGGGCAGCAAACCCCGGACGCTGGCGAGGGTGCGCTGTGAGAAACGCTTCCCCAGCCGGATGGGCGTGGGATCGAGGGCAGGTTGGGCGATAGACATCGGAAACAATCCTCCAGTGATCAAACTGGAAGCAGTGTAGGGAAAATATGAGCCGCCGGTTCCGAAAAGCCTCCGAGAGTCCTCCGAGAAACCTCCGAAAACCAACGAATCCGCGCCCAGCCCTATCCATTCACCCTCTTGTGCGGCGATTGGGGCAGCCCTATGCTCGTGCGGTTTTTTGAATAACGGTTGTAGGCCTCGCCGCGGAGGTTCACCTTGATTGCCCTTCAGAGCCGCCCACCAAAGGCTCCACCCGACGACCCACTCGTCAAAGAGCTCAGCACGCTCCTGGCCGCGCTGAAAAAGCCAGGTCAGGCGGAGCACCAGCCTCTGGCCGGGGCGCTGATCCCGTGCCTGCGAGAGCGCTTCACGGATTTAGCGGACGAGACCGCTGAGAGTGTCCTCATTCGAGGTCTGGCGCGTGTGTGGCAAGAGACGGCCGGAGCGGTGCCGCTCTCGCTGGCACACCAGACGCTCCTGGAGAAGTACTTCACGCTCATGGTTTATTACTTCTACCCGGCGCTGCATGGCCTACACCGTTACCGGATTTCGTCTGAGCAACTGATCGGGCCGGTGCGGACGTTGCCGGATGCGGCGGGCCGGTGCAGCGAGCGCGAGTACCTGGCCCTGATTTACGCAGACGGTGACGTGGAGCGCGCCCGGGAAAGCCTTAAGCGGTATGGCCCCGTGTTCGATGCGCTCACCGAAAGCGAGCTAGATGGGCTGGCCGTCCCAATCCATCCGAACACCGTCGACAGCCGGCGGAAGGTCGGGATCCAGATCCTGGCCGCACGGCTTCGGGGTCTGCTGGGCTGGCCAATGTCTGAGCCGGCGGCGCCCACCGGCGCCCAGGCTGACCCGGAAACAGCCCCGCTGACCGAGGGCCAAAGCGCGCCCGCGGAGGCTGATCCCCTTCCAGACGTGGGTCGCCAGTTTGCACTGGAGGTCGCCGTTGACGTTCCCGACGAACCGCTCCAAGACATCGTCTCGGCAGGGGAGGCGCGTCTACGTCGAGACGCTCTCGAAGAGGTAAGCCCACTCACTTTCGTGGGGGCGGATTTTGACGCGGCCCTGCGACAGGACCGGCCCGCTGTGGAAATGGCGCGAATGTTGGACCAGGCGTTTGCGTCGGCGGGGACGCCCACCCGGGCCCACGAGGCCCGGTGTCTGGCCCAGCAACTGGCAGCCATCGCACTCGGGCTGGAACCTGCCGCCGAACGGACACACGCCCTCACCCCTGCCAATGTGAGCCTGGCGCTGCGCCGGGTCCATCCGATCTTGGAGAGTGGCCAGGCCAAGCTGACCCTGCTTGACGTCCTGGCCGAGTTAGGCCTCCTTCACCGACAAGACGACACCTGGGAGTTTCCCTCGCCCGCGATGGCAGCCTGGTTCGCGGCCGAGTATATCGCCACTTACGCCGGTCACCGTTTCCTGCCGCAGGCGCGCCTTGCTGACCTCATGCGCTGGGCGTGCGAACTACTCGCGGGCCGGGGCGATGATGAGCGGAACGCTCTGCTGATCGAGGACATGGCCGGCGCACTCCGGCACCTGCACCAGGCCTCGCTCCTGGACATCGCCAGCCTGGTCGGCGTATTCCATAGCCGCGAAACGCCTACCGTGAGACGGTTTCGGGAGGTGATCACGCCCGAGGTCCGCCGCCTGGCCCAGATCCCATCCGGCATTCTGCACCGGCGGCTCAAGCGCCTGGACCACGTCTTCGGCCCGAACCTGGCCCGTGACGAGTATGAAACAGAGACTGTCCTGTCAGAGGGAGAATTGGCTCGGCCAGCTTCGAGGATCGAGCCGGGTGCACTGCTCGTGGCCCTTGGCCTACCAACGGCCCTGGCGAGCCGGCCGGACTGGCACCAGTCCAGGCCGGTGATCGCGGCCATGCTGAGGCAGGTCAGCGCCCCAACCGACCGCGGCCTCGCGCTCGCTTGTGCCGCCTGGCTACAGAAGTCGCGACTGACGCAAATCCTGGAGGTCGATCTCAGCCTGGGCTGGCCCATCATGCGCCCGGTATCGGCCCTGGACCTCCTGGTCGGCATGACGCGTGAACACGATGCCTTCGGCCGACAACTCGCCCTGAGCGTCCTGGCCAGCCCGCCCCACCTGGAGCTGCTGCTGAATAACCATGCTGCGGACGCCCAGGCATCCGCGATATCGCTCCTGCTTTTGACCGAGCGGCGCGCCACATGGGACAGCCGCGCACAGCAGTGGAGGCTGCTCACGTGAAAGGATGAGCACAGTGAAGACAGGCAGCGGGGGTCTCTGTGTCAAGTGTCATGGGAAAGGTTCGAGAAAGGGCGGCGAACCAAACGGGAAACGGTTCGCGCTGCGTTCCGGGCACTTCATTTATTTCGGGATACCCGAAATTCCGCAGCGTTTTTCGGGATACCCGAAATTCCTCGAAATGCGACTGTCATCATCGGTGATTGATGACATCCGTCACACCGAAAAAATACTGAGGACGCGATATACTCGCCCCCGTTCGACTAAAAACCGAAAAGGCACACCCGGCGAAAGCCGGGGTCGCAAAGCAATGGGTCTAAGGCCGCAACTGTGTCGCGGCGATGACTGCCAGGCCGCCGAAGTTTCCGAAGGGGTGACGCTCGTCTCTCCCCATAATTCTGTGACGACAGGCCTGGATGCACGCGTCCAGGCCTTTTTGTACATCACTGCCACTGGCTTCAGGCGGGTCCATCGGCCCGGGCATATGCCTGGCCAAGCCCGCCCGCGCAGTCGCCAACGGTCCGGGGAACAACCTAGAAGGCGGGACAGTGGTCCAAAGGGTGAGAGGCTTAAGTGCAGGGTGATCGGATGCTGTCTCGAGCCGGTGCAACGAGCAAAGGATGTGGAATGGCACTCAGACATTTGGTAGCCGGTTACGACATGGGGATGGCCGCGGGCAAGTTCAGCGGGCCACACGGGCACGCCGCGGTGCCGGCGCACGTGGCCGTCTACGACGGCAACAAGGTCACGGCCGACGACCTCCGCCTGGAGCATGAGGCCGGCGCTTCCAAGCCGCTCCTGATCGCGCTGGACCCGGGTGGGTCTCGCAGCTACTGGGTCGGCCGAGGCGCCTTTGATTGGGGTGATGCGCAGGACGCCCGCGACCTGGAACGTCTGACCGATGTGCCGGAGGCGCGGGCGGCGTTCTACGCGACGGTGACGCGCTACATCCACCGGTTCGGACCCATCGACGTCCCGGTGTGCCTGGTAGCCGGCGTACCGTTCGACGCGGTCTCAGGCGACAAGGGCGAGGCCAACAAGCGCGCCATTGAAACCTGGCTGACCGGCCCGCACTCCTGGTACGTGGGCAAGCAGCGTAAGCCGTATTCTATCCACGTGTCGGCCGCACGCGTGACCCGACAGGGCAAGGGCGCGCTGTATTACTACGCGCTGGATGCCGCCGGCAAGCTGATCCCGGCCCGCGTCCCAGAGCTCAAGGGCGAGGTTGGCGTCGTGTCGCTTGGCTTCCGCACCGCCGAGCTGGAGATCTTCCGCAACTACGCCCCGATCCCCAACCGGGCGGGCAACGCGCCCGTGGGCGTGCATCGACTGGTGGAGCTCGCCAAGCGCCAGGAGCGCCGCCACTACAAGTTAGGCGAACTGGACGATTTGCTGCGCTCGGGAAGCCTGGACGTGTCCGCAGCAAAATCGGCCTGGTTCAACGATCTGCGCGCCCTGGTGGAGAACGTCTGGGACGAGGCCTGGCCCCGCCTGACGCGCATCCTCGTCGTTGGAGGGGGAGCCTACCACGCCCAGGAGTGGCTGACCCGCACTTTCTCCGGCCGCTGTGTGGTCGTGGAGGACCCGGTCATGGCGATCTCGCACGGGCTACGCCGGATCGGCCTGCAGGTCTTTGGCACCGAGGAGGTATCCGCAGCTTCCACAGAAATGACGCCAGTGCTGGCCCCCACCGCGGATGTGACGGGCACCCAGGCAGTCGCTGCGAGCGACGGGACCACGCGGTGATGAAGCGGCTACCGGTACAAGACCGAGGCCGCGGCCGGAGGCGGATCACCCAGGCTTCCGTCGTGATCCCGATCAAGTTGAAGCTCCGCGATGGCTGGCACGATGACGTGATCCGCTTCTACCAATCTCTCCCGAGCGGTGCCCGCGCCTCAACCGTGGTGGCTATCACGCGGGCCTACCTGTCCGGAGAATTTGCTGGGAACGGCCCGCATCTGCCCGGGCCGGTTCTCGGGGTGGATGAGGGCGAGATCTACGCCGCCCTCAAGGACATGTTGTAACCGGGACGGTATGGGGCCGCAAGTGTTGCAGATGGTAGACCAGGAGACGGTTTCGTGACGACCAATCGCGCTTACCTCATCGGGAACCTCGCCGCGGACGCGAAGTTCGAAATCCTGAAGAACAATACTCCGTGCCTGCGGTTTATGGTGATCGTGCCCCGCAGCAGTGACCAGGTCAGCGCCCGGTTCCTGGGCTACACCCGCCAAGATGGACGGCTGGATAAGAGCCGCGTTCCGACCGAATTGAAAGACAGTCTGAAAGACCAGTTGCAGGTGGCCTGTTACGGGCATCGCGCCCAGCAGATCGCGGCCAGCGTGCGGGCCGGCGTGCGCGTCGCCGTGGACGGCTGGACCGAGGAGCGGCGCTTTTTCGACCGGGAGGTCGATCGCTACCGCGTGGTCTACGAGATCAACGCCGCCCATATCCTGGTGGCCGACGGCAATTGCGCCAGTGACGCGGTCACCAATCGGGTGCACGTGATCGGGCACCTCGAGAAAGATCCGCTCTTTGAAGTGATCGGCGGCTCGGTGCCCTGCCTGCGGATGCGGCTGCGCGTGCCGCGCGGCCCACGCCAGGTGAGCGCCGAGATGGTGCCCTATACGACCGAGCAGGGCTGGCTGGACCGGGCAGCCCTGCCGCGGGAGTTACGCGGGCGGCTCGTGGACATCCTGTCCCTGGTGGTGTATGGCCAGCGGGCGCTGCTCTACAGCAAATACCTGCGCCAGGCGGCCCAGATTGCGGTCGAGGGCTGGAGCGAGGAGCGCCGTTTCCAGGACCGCACGGTGAAACGCGAGCGCCGGGTTCAGGAGATCAACGCCGTGCAGATTGTGTGCGGGCCGGGCTCGGACTTCGAAGCCGGCGAGGCCTATCGCCGGCGCCTGATCGCGGAGGCGCAGGAACGCGGCGCTTACAACCTGGCCGAGCTCGGCCTGGAGCCGGTGCCGATGGTGGAATCGAATCTCGAAAGGGGCGGCTATGGAAATTGAGATCCCGCGCCGCGTCGGCCTTGCCGCCCTGCTGAGTGGGGCCTTGCTCCTACTCGCCTTGCTTGGCTACGTCGCCTCCCCGCGAACGGGCGATGGACGCCCTGTGCTGCTGCTGCCCGATGTGCGGGCCATCGAGCTCTATCGCCGGGCCACTGCCACCTGGACCGCGGACTGGCGCGACATTGGCGAGACGCTGGCCGGCCTCTTGGACCGGCAGGAGGCACCGCTCCTTGACCAGAGTCGGACGGCGCAAGAAGCCTTCGCTGAGTCAGTGGCCGTGGCCCGGCGCTTGGAAAGCACGGAGGCTCCAGTAGCCCTGCTGGGTCTGCACGATCAGGCCATGGCCGTGGCTGCCGCCCACGTGGATGCCAGCACGGCGGTCAACCGCTGGCTGTCCGGGCCATCAGCAGAGAACCTGTCAGCCGCCCATGAGGCCGTGGAGCAGGCGCGGACCTTGCTGGCCGCGCTCCAGGCCAATCAGTGGCTGGCTGAGCCCGCGGCGGCTCAAGCCCAGCCAGGGGAACAGCCGTGACGCTCTTTAGAATCCATTCGCTGAACCCAACTGCCGGCGGAGCAGACGTCGCCCGGCGACCGGAACCGTCCGGGCTCCCCGCTCCGGCCGCGGCTTCAACCTCAGCCGTCCAGCCTTACGTGGGTGCCGTTCAGGATCTTAAGCCCGCACCACAGCCTTCGCCTACTCTGGCGCACCTGAATGCGCTCCTGGAAGAGCGTGGCCGGCAGCTCACCGCCGCCACCCGACTGGCCTCGCACGCGACTCAGCAGTTGCAGCGGCTGGCGGAGGAGCTATGCCCGAGTGCCTTAGATGAGGAAAGGCGCAAGAGCAGCCCGAGCCTGGACGAGTGGCCGGCTGAGAAACTGGTGCGGTTCATTCTGGATCACACGAAACCGCGATTGCTCAAGGCTGACCGGGCGGCCCAACAGGTGGAGTCACTCATCCGGGCCTACTCGGAGATTCTGGCCGAGAACCGGCAACTCCTGGAGCGATTGGAGCCCAAGCCTCGTCAAGGGCCAGGCCCGGCTTCGCAGGGAGACCAGAGCCTGGTAGGACCGGAAACGGCGGCACATCCCGCGGTCAGGACTGTCCCAGCGCGCGAGACGCAGGCGGCGCAATCCGCGCCCGCGCCGGTCCCCCCACTGTCATCAGCGCCTGCCGAGGCCATGTTGGAAGATGCAGCCCATAATGAATCGACCTCAATTCACGTGGATCCGGCCCGCCTGGATGATGTCATCCGGGTCATGTCTGTGACCGGGTTGGCGCGGAGCACGCGCCTGGGAGAGAAGCTCAGCCAGTTATGGGGAGTCCACCGGCGCGACCGCCTGATCGGCAACACCTTCGACGCCCTGACCCAGGCGGGCCTGATTCGCTTGCACCGTGTCCGGGCCGAATGGCCCCAAGCGCCGACGCAACTCTTCGAGCTCACCGACAGCGGCGCGGAGCGAGCGAGGCTATTGGGCGCGCGTCTGGTGCCCAGCGAGATTGGCGAGGGCCTGCGCCGACAGCTGGCAGTCGAGTTGATCAGCCTGGTGCTTCAGGCTGCCGAGGTACTGACGGAGAACGGCTACAGCGAGGTGATCGCCTTCCCGCGCCCAATTCACCTGCCGGACGGAAGCGAGTACGTGCCAGCGCTCAGCGCCCGGGATCGGGGCGCGAACACGATTTATGTGGAATGTGAGCGCACGAAAGCGTCCTTGCCCCGTGAGGAGCGCTGGCTCCGGGCTGCGCAGGTCGGTGGCGGCACGGTCCACCTCATCACCACGTCCGAGTCTGTTCAAACCAGCCTGACCTCGGAGCTCAATTTTCTGCGCGTGCATCATCCGCTCCGGATCCTGGCCTTCAACATCCACGGATATCAGAAGGGGCGGCGGAGCGCGGACAACTCCTTGTGGGTCTATAGCCGGTGAGGTCGAGATGGTTTGGGATTTGGCCATGCGCACTCGCAAAGGATGCAACTGGGGCAATTGTCGCTCGACCCCATTGACTCAGGGACACAGCTTTTCTAGAGTCGGACGCGATTGGTGCGGCCGGCCCGAATGTGCCATTCAAGCCGTTGCCGTGCTGGGTGGATGAGGTGGGAGTTGCCTGGCAAATGAAACGGGTGTGGTCGTTGATTGCTCCCCTTGGATTGGCCTTGATGCTCACGGCCTGTGGTCCAGTGAAGATCAACCTGGGCGCCGTGAGCGCCGGCGCATCCGGCGAAGTCGAAACAGGCCTGTACGTAGTCAAAGAGGGTGACACCCTGAGTGGGATTGCCGAGGCGTACCGAACCAGCGTAGAAAAGCTCATAGACCTGAACGCCGAGCGGTACCCACGGCTGGCCGATAGTGGCGGACGGATCATTGTGCCGGGCTGGGAATTAGTTGTGCCAGCAAACGGCCTTTCAGGACCATTTCAAGGTGAGCCGGGACAAGACGGAGCCCACACGCCGGCACCGAGTGTAGACCAGCCAGGCGAGGGTGCCGCGCCGGCAGTAGATACACAAGACGGTTACTTTGATTATGACGCGGCACTGGAAATTGTGCGGCTGACGAATGAAGAGCGTTCACGCAACGGGTTGGCATCGCTCACTGTGGATGACGCGCTGATGACCCTAGCCCAATCAAGATCCGTCGCTCTCCAAGATGACTTTAGTCATAACGGTTTTCAGGCCAGCAGCTGTGGGGCGTGTGGCGAGAACATCGCTGGTTGGTATGCAGGGCAGACAGCTGAAGGCTTTGTAGGTCAGTGGATTGGGAGTCCCGGACATCACGACAATATGCTCGCAAGCCACTACACGGCAATCGGAGCCGCGGTGTTCCGCAGTAGTGACCATGACATTGCTTATGCTGTTCAAATCCTCAGATAAGTACTGAGAGCACGGCCCATGATTTAACTGGAAACTAGACGAACCACGAGGGCCACTAACGGGCAACCCGTAGGCTAGTGCAAGTTGAATTGGATACATTACCGAAAGGAGCAAACGGCTTCTCGTTTGCTCCTTTTAATTCTCAGAATGGAGGGCATGGAATGACTATCACGCTAAATCGCAGGCTGATTTTCGGATTGTTAGTGGCTGTTATTACGATCACGGGCCTCGTTTGGGCCGTACCCCAACTCATTCAGCCAGCTGCCGCACCAGAGGCGTCGCCTGAAGCTGTGGCCGCGAACTTCGCCCTAGCCTACTACGTGGCGGACTATCGAGACAGCGAGAAATGGCTGGCTGCACTGGAGCCACATATGACGGAGAAGGGACTCCGGCTGATCGAGGCTCAGGTAGCCCCGGTCGTGTGGGAATCGATCTCCGCTGCAAAATTCTCGAACACGCCCGAACAAGTCTCGATCGTTGACAAAGGCCTGGTCGCGGAAGGAAAGTCGAACCTGCCTCAGCCCATGGCCTGGCAGATCCAGCGCGTGCAGGTGACTCTCGCACCCGAAGCGAGGTGGCCGGGTATGAGTGCCAACACGATCACCTTGAACGTTTTACTGGAGCGTCCCGCTGATGGTGACTCCTGGAAGGTCAGCGCCACTCTTACCGATCAGAGCGTCACACTCTTCAAGCAGGAAAACGGCCAATGAGACCGTTGATCATCATCCTGGCTGCGTTGTTGGTAGTCACGATTAAGGCTTCCACAGCACTCGCCCAGACAGGGAGTCTCCCTCCCGGAGTGACGGTCGACAGCAATGGCAATTATCACCTGAACACGAATGTCTGGACGCCCGGCGAGCCCGTTTTCATCCAGCCGGATGGATTGCCCTCGATCCAGGTGGAGCTGCCGGGCGGTGGGGCTATCTGCGCCGCGTGTTTCTCCTTCAATACCTATAGCGGTCCCAACGGCGAAACCATCGTGGTGCCCAACACCTACACGGCCGTGATGATGGCCGTCACGGGCCAGAACCCGTTCAACACCCAGCCGGATGGGTATGTCCTGAGCGGCCTGCTCCAAATCCCGGCGGTCCTCGGGGTCTTCGAGGAGATGGGGGTTACGCCTGAGCAGTTTATGGATCCCCAGCAATGGAGCCCGGACCCGATGTTCTGGCTTCAACTCAACCTGGAGCTGAGTGGTCTTTGGGACCCGAACGAGATCAATGAAAACACACTCTTTCTGGCGACTGGCCTCTTTTCCTTCAACGCCGGCAATTGCCCCCCAGCGTTAGGGAACGTGTGTACACAGACAGCGAGAAATTCGAATTCGGGAAACGGAGGCGATGACCCCTTTGAGCGAATCTGCCTGGCGCTGGGCGACTGCAAGCCTCTCAAGCCAGACATCTGCGCCGACGGCCGTAATCTGACCATTGACGCGCCCAGGCCCCAATACCAGGTGGATCAGTATGCGCCGGAGAACCCCGTCGTCGTCGGGCAAGACGAGTCGGCCCGAGGCGCCGATCTGCGGGTGAGCGCCACCGTGCCGCCGGTCGTGGTGTCCTTCAACAACACGATCCGCCAGGACGGTGAGCAGGCCTGCACGTGGGTCGGTGGCGGCCAGGGTGGAGGCTGCGGTAACTGGGGCGGCAAGACCAACTACTCCGCTGGCTTCCAGCCGTGGATGGCGAGTGACCCGGACTGGGGCGTCGTCACCGAAGAGCATTGGATCTGCGTCCGGGATTCCAAGACCTACTTCGACCGCATCGCGCTGTTCACGGTCAACGTCGAGCTCACCGCCGAGTCGGCGGCCTGGATTACCTCGGGCGACCTGCAACAGCGCTACCCCGGCGCCAGGGTCTACCAGGCTCATTGGCCTCTGTGGCCGGGTCTCGCGCCCACCCTGCGGCGCGTCTCCTCCGATCAGACCGCCTGGTTCCTGCAATGGGAACGAATTCCGTTCCGTGATCCTGGAAAGTATCAGGTGAGCGTGGGCGGCCAGACGAGCGGCACCCCGTACACGGCCCCGCGCAACCTGCGCTACGACAACTCTTTTTTCGACGTCGCCCTCTTCGAGGCCGCGCTCATCAAGTGATTGATCTCAAGTTCCACTCACCCTTTCCCACCCTGAAGGAGCACTCCCATGTCGGATTCGAAGAAAGCCTCTATCATGCCGGTCATCGCCCTGGCGGGCCTCGCCTTCGCCCTGACTGCCGGCTTCCTGTACACGCTGCGGGCTGAGAGGGCCGTCGTGGTCGCCGCCCGGCCGATCAATGTCGGCGCCCGGCTCACGGCCGATGACCTGACGATCAAGAACGTCCGGGCGGCGGATGTCCCGGCCAGCGCCCTGACCAACGCCGAGGACGCCATCGGCCAGGTGATTGGTCTCCAGCGCGGCAGCGGCGACATCATCACGGCCGAGATGCTGGGATCCGAGTCGGTCTCGGCCATCGCCGGCGGACTGGCGCCGGACAGCCGGGCCGTGGCCGTGAAGGTCACGCGCTCATCGGGCATGGCCGGCCTGCTGCGTCCCGGGGACTTCGTGACCCTGATCGCCGTGGTCGAGCCGCCGGACGTCAACGACGTGTTCGCACCGACCGAGCCGGTAACCCAGACGGTGTCTAGACCCGCGGTGGCGGATGCCGAACCCGCGGCGTCCTCGACCGAGATCGTGCCCCAATCTCCATTCGCACGAGTGACGGCCACCGGGCTCAGGGTGCTGCTCGTGCCCCAGACCTTCCGGTACGAGGAAGTGACGACCACGGAACAGGACGGCTTCGCCCGCGTGCAGACCTCGCAGGTCGGCCAGCAGGAGTCCGTGATCGTGTTAGAAGTGCCCGCTGGACCCATTCAGATCGATGGGCCGAACGGCCCGCTCACAGTCACTTTGCCGGAGCTGATCGCGCTTCTGGACTCGCAGGCCAAGGTGTATCTGGCTCTTGAGCCGGCCGCCGGCGTCGCCGAGGGGCGCTTCCCGGGCGTGGCCATCGAGCAGATCGTTGATGCCGGCGTGGGAGGCCGCTAGCCATGTCCTCAAACGAAGCCCTGTCCATTTTGCTGGCCGGCCCCAACATGAAATCGATGCTGGACTACGTGTACCCGCCGTTCAAGAGCGATCCGGCTCGTTTCAACGTGCTCACCCTCTGTGAGAAGTGGGGCGAATTCGAGGGCGACGTGGCGAGCTACAAGCCCGAGGTTGTGGTACTCGAGGCCGCCATCGCGCCGGAACCTCTGGCACTGCGGGACGTCCTGGCCCGGTTCCCGGCCGGCACGCTTGCCATTGTGGTCCTGCCTTCCACGCCGGGCTGGCCGGAACGAAGAGGCGCAATTGAAGACGTCCGGACCACCGTGCGGGGCGTCTTCATCGCTCCCGTGAACTGGTCGCAGATCGCGGCCCAGGCCTACACCGCCGGCATCACCGAGCGCACCCGGAAATTCGAGACTGCCCCGGCCGGCGCTGCCCATGAGACGCCGGGGATGGGCAACTTGCCGTCGTCCGCGGTCGTCGGAACCCGCATCGTCGCCGCGACCTCCTTCGCCGGCGGCACGGGCAAGAGCACGATCCTGGAGGCTATCGCCGTCGAACTGGCGCGCAACCATGTCAAGACGTTGTTGTGCTCCTTCAACTCGCCGCCAGCGGTGGTCGGGCACATGGGGCTGAAATTCGGGCCGAACGCCGTGGAGTGGTTCAATCGTCCCACGACGGACGGGTTCCGGGCCGCGCTCCAGAGCCCAAAAGGCCACGCCGGGCTCGACGTGCTGCTCGCGCCCGAAGACCCTGAGGCGCTTGCGACGGCGGCGGACCGGCCGACCGAAAATCCGCTCAGTATCCGCAACCTGATCCACGCGGCGACCTCGTTCAATTACGGCGTGATCCTCTTGGACCTCCCGCCTTTCGCAGACTCGATGTGGGCCGTGCAGGGCGTGCTGTCCGCCAATATGGCGCTCCTGGTCAGCCGGCCCACGGTCCACGACCAGTTCGCGGCGCTGCGGGCGTACCGGTTGTTCACGCAGCGCCTGGCCGCCCAGCACCGGGTCCCGCTTGAATCGATCTTCGCGGTGATCAACTTCACGTCGCCGGATGACAACATGTCCCCGAGCGATTTCGTCGGAGGCCTGGCCCGAGCAGCCGGGGGCTTCCCACCCATCCTGGCCTCGTTCCCGTATGTCGCCCAGCTCCCGGCTGTGCAGAACCGTGGCATGTCGCCGATGCTGGCGCCGGAGACAGCCCCCTTCGCCAATGCCGCCAATTCGCTGGCCTCCAAGCTGATCGGCGGTTCGGTGATCCCGATAGCCACCAATGGCAAGCAGCCCGAAAAAGGCTTCTTGGGGATCAGGATCAAGATCAAGTGAGGGTCCCATGGAATTCTTGATTTCCGGCCTCGTCTCGCTCTCCGTCTTCAGCCTGGCCTATCACCTGCTTTACCGGCGGCAGGTCCTGAGGCGCGAGGCAGAAAAGCGCCTCGTGGAAGCCTTTCCTGATCAGCCGGCCCCATCCGAGATCGATCGGAGCAGCCCCGAATACCGGCTGGCGGCAGCCGGCATCCAGACTCAGAACCCGCGCCTGACATGGCTGTTGCTTCACTACGGGCCGGCAGCGGCAGCCTTGGTCACCACCCTGGCAGTGGGCATGCCGCCGCTCGTGGTGATTGGGGCCGGCCTGGTGACCTTGATCGCGCCCCGCCAATGGCTGGACGGGCGCGTCAAAGGCCGGGGCCGGCGCCTCGAGGCCGACCTGCCCCAGGTGTACGTGGAGTTGCTCGCAATCCTGCGGGCTAACCCGGACGTCGCCGGGGCTCTGACCGAAGTTGCCGACGGGCTGGAACGTGAGAAAGGATCGAACCCAATGTCGGCCGAATTGCGCCGCACAGCGCAGGAGGCGGCGGCGACAGCCATCGGGCGCGAGGAGGCATTTCGCAATCTGCAATTGCGCGCGGCGTCACCAAGCCTGGCGAACCTGGGCCTGCTGCTGGAACGCTTCACCCAGACCGGGGCCGGGGGCGGCGCTTTCTTCGACGCCTTCGCCGCCGGGGCCGGGAACGTGCAATCGATCCTCGAGGCGCGCCAGAAGGCCCAGGCCAAGGCCGCCGAGCAGATGCAATCGGCCCGGATCGTGCCCCTCCTCCTGGCCGCGACGCTGCTGTTCTTCATGGGCGACGTCACCTTTCGGGCCGCGTTCCAGCTCCCGCTCGTCCAGTTTGTTCTCGCTGGCGCAGCCGTAATCATGTATCTGGGCTATGTTGTCATGAGCGATATGGCCCGAGAGGCGGTCTGAGCCATGGTCACCCTGGACACGCTCCTCGACCTGACTGAGACGATGACCATTCAGGAGGGCGGGGTCAGCCTCTCGTCTGAAGAGCAACTTGCGGCTTTGCACTCTGCCTGGCAGAGCTTGCAGTCGGTGGCGGCCGAACTTCAGCGGCGCGAGCGAGTCGTGGCCGAACGAGAGCGCACCCCGGCACCAGCCGAGCCTCAACCGCCCGCCCCGATGCGCAACGTGGCAGGTCTGGCCCAGAACCCTGGGCCCAGTCGACGCCTCGTGCAAGAACTCCTGACCGACGCCCCGCGGTTGATCGTCGAGGTGCCGATGTCGTGCCTATCGCGCCGGGAGCGCGAGAAATTGTGCGGCGAAATCGCCTCCCAGGATGGCCTGGAGGCGGTCCTGGCTCAACTCATTCGCGAGTTGGGGCCGAGCCAGGCCCGGGCGCTCACGCTTCGTTTTGGCCTCGACGGCCAAGGTCCACGCCTTTACGACGATATCGCCCGGACGCTGGGCGTATCCCGCCAGGCAGCCAAGTTCAAAGTGACGCAAGCCTTGCGCGATCTGAGGAAACCAGACTGCCTCCGTCGCTTGGCAGAGTATTGAAGGAGTCGTGCCATGGAATTCGTCATCGCCCTGCTCGTCGCCGCCCTGACGGCCCTGATCACGTACAACGCCCATCCCCTACCGGGCAACTACTTTGAGGAACGTTTGCTCGCGGCTTTCGCACCGGCCGAAGCAAAGCCCTTGCCGTTCTACCGCGGCCTCCTGGCCGGCTTTGGGCCGCTTGTGAAGTACACGCCGGTCGGCTGGCTCCGCGCCATCGCCCGCCAGCTGTACTGGGCGCAGCTCGCCGGCCGTTGGATGGGTTGGTCGTTGACCGAGGTCGCCGCGCTGCATGCCGCGCTCCTGGTCGGCGGCGCGGTCCCGGCCATTTTGCTCGCCGGCGGAAGCCCCCTGACGGCAGTCGCAATCCCGGTCGCGCTTCCACTGGTCTTCAACATCCTGTACTTGCGGGCGCCTTCCCGGCGCGCCCGGCGGCAGTTCGCGGCCGAGCTTCCGGAATTGGTCGCCGTCGTGGCGGCCGAGGTCGCGGCGGGGACCTCACTGCAAGATGCCATCGCACGCGTCTCCAGCGCCCCGGGCCTGTGCGCGGCCTGGTTCCGGCTTGCTGGGCAGCGCGCGGCCGGACGGTCACTGTTTACTGAGGAGCACGAGCCAGGCGCCCTGATCCAGGAGGCGCTGGAGTGCGGCGAGCGCGAGCTGATCATGTTCGTGCGCGCCCTGGACAACATCAAAAAGCGCGGCACCGGCGCCCGGGAACTCCTGGGTCAGATCGCGCGGGACACGGCCTCGCGTTTCGTGGGCGCGGCGCAGGTGCGGGCCGAGAAGGTGGGATCGGAGCTCATCCTGCCCATGATCTTTTTCTTTTTCCTGCCGTACGTCGTCGTGATCCTATCGGTGATGATGGGACCGGTGTTCAGCGGTGGGTTGTTCTGAGTTGGTGAGTAGAGAGTGGTTAGTGGTAGGTGGTCAGGAACCAGTGACCAGCCACCAGTTACCCATCCCCGATTGCTGCTTACGAATCACTGCTCACTGTCCACTGTTCACTATCCACTTACTACTCACCCATTACCAGAGGTAGCCATGTCAACTCCAAGACTTGTCGCCATCGTCCCGGCCGAAGACGTGCTCCAGACACTGGTCAACGGCGATGGGCGCTACACCCTACACCGGGTTTTGTATGACCTGTACAGCCCGTCTTTCCCTTCGCGCCTTGGCCCGCTGACGGTCAATGTGATCTTCTGTGGCGGCGTGGGCACTTATGCCGCCCGGCTACGGATGCTCAGTCCACAGGGCCACGCCGTGTCGGAGACAATCTTCAAGTTCGAGGCCAGGACCTATCACCTGCAAGGGATCACGCTCGCCGGCACGCCGGTGGAAGCGCCCGGCGCCTACATCTTACAGGTGGACTTGGAAGGCCAGATCGTGGGCAGCGCCCCGCTCAAGATCGTGCCGCTCGACCAAGGGGCCAACATCGAAGGACCGGGGCGATGACACTGCTGCATGGCACGACCGTGCCCCTTGACTCACAACGGCCGTTCAAGGCCAAGGACCCATCCTATCGGTATCGGCTTACACCAACCGAGCGCGAGGTGGCCAGTCTCCTGATAGCCGGACTCGCCACGCGCGAAATTGCGGCCGTGCGGGGGGTCACGCCGAAACGGGTGGAGTGTGTCATCTCCAACATCATCGGCAAGCTGGGGGTTCAGAACCGCCGCGAGGCCCTGCCGCTGCTCTCGGAAGTCCAGGCGCAGGTGCTCACGCCCCATGGGAGACAGGCCTCATGTTCGCCATGCTGATCGTTACGGGGTCCGGCCTGCTCCTGCTTGCGGCCATCACCTGGGTGGTCTGGCAACGAAGTCTGGAGACGGGGCCGTGATGGAAACCCTGCTGGGATGGATCGCCGATGGGGTTATCTATCTGCTCAACGGCGGCCTGGTCTTGGTGTACGTGCTGTTTGGCCACGCGGCCCAGCTGGCGGCCACGACCTGTGCTGCGGCGCTCGCACTGACCTTCGACCGGCTTGTCCAACAGGAGGCCGTTTTCGCGCCGGGTCGATACGGCGGGAGTGCCCCGACCCGGCCTCCCCGCACGGCGCAGATCACCACGCTGGTCGCGCTGGGGTTATGGCTCCTGGCGAGCTTCGCACTCGGCGCACCGGTTCCGGCCATCGGTGCCGTGATGTGGGCGTTTGCGCTTCTGGCCCTCCTCATCATGCCGCAGCAACGCTGGTCACTCCTGTGGAGCACCAAGGCCGGGCTGGTCGTGTACAGCCTGGTCGTGATTGCCTATCGCCTCTTCCTGTGGCAGGCCGCCCAGCTCTCGCCTGCCGATCTGGCCGACGTATTCGGCGGCGCCCGCGCGGCCGGGAGCGTCATCGCCCAAAACGTCGGGACGGTTCAGACGGTTGGCGCCTGGCTGTTGTGGGTGATCCTGCCGGCCGGGTACGCGTGGATTCTGATTCAGAACTGGGCCATCCAGCCGATGGCGCTGGTCGGGCCGCTGCAGGGCGCTCGGGACGTGATCGCGGCGCTGCGAACCCGCGGCGAAGCGAGCCATTCGTAGGTCGAGGCCATGATAAGTACGGAGGTGCCATGCAGGCCGCAAGTCAGGTAAGGGAGTCATTGCGCCGGCTCTTTGGCGCGCTGTCCGGACAAACCCGGCGTTTTGGGGGGCGGGTTGACGATCTCAGGGTGCTCGACGCCGGGATCAATTTCGCGCCGGCCGGCCAGGGCCTGGTGGACGAGTACTGGTTCGAGATCGACGAAGAGCGCGAGGCTGGCGGGCGATGGCGCGGAGTCCGGGCCGTCAAGCTGGGCGAGCTGACCTACCTGCCGCAGGAGGCGCGGAATGATGCCGCCCTCATCCGCAAGCAGGCCGCCTTCCAGCGCGGCCTGGCGGCGGCCGGGATCGAGCTCATCACCCTAAGCCTGGGCATCTTCGAGAACGGCCCCGGGGTCATCCAGTGCTACGGCGTGGCCACCCGCGCCGCGGACCGGGCGACGGCCATCCGGCTCGCCCGCGAGCACTATGCGGCCGTCGTTGCGGCCTTTGCGGCCCAGTTCCCGCAGAGCCGCCTGACGCCGCTGCGCGCCGAACGTGCCATTTGGCTGGCGAATGCCCTGGAGGCGATGCCGCACGTCACGGCCCTGATCGGCCAGCCCGACCCGCGCGAGAGCGTGCGCGGTGGCGCCCAGCATCCGAACACCGGGGGCGCCCAGGCCTTCAGTGAGCAGCAGAACGAGCTCCTCTTCCGGGCGATGGCCCGCGCCCGCGAGGAGTTCGTCTTCCTCAACATCGCCACGCCCGTCCAGCGCAGGGACATCGCCAGGATGCAGGCGGCTCTCGGAGACCTGACCAGCCCCATCGCCTCGCGCCAGATGGGCGCGACCAGCATCGGCTTCGGGGTGTCCCTGCCCGTGATCCTGAATGTGGCCCAGGGGCTCTCGGCCGGCCAGTCGTACGGCACGTCCGAGACTCAGGGCGAGTCGCAGAGCACGGGCGAGACCCAGGGCAGGGCAGTCACGGATGGCGTGGCGAACACCGCGAGCTGGTCACGCACGGTCGGCCAGGCCCACACGGAGGGCGTGGCGCACACCGCCAGCCTGACCCACACCAGCGGCGTCTCGCACTCGGTCGGGATCTCCCAGGGTGCGGCCCAGACCCAGGGCTGGGCGCAGACGGCCGGGGAGTCGCAGTCCCATGGCGTCTCCAATTTCAACTCCCACTCCGAGACCGCCAGTGGGGGCACGGTCACAACGGTCAGCAGCGGTATTAACCAGGGCCACACGGACAACTGGTCGGTCAACGGCGGTGTCTCGGTCGCGCCGGCGGGGATTGGGCTCTCCGGTGGTGGCAGCGTGGGGGCCAGCGACTCGGTCGGCCAGAGCAGCGGGGTCAGTGTGGCCTCGTCCAGCGGCTGGGCGAGCACGAACAGCAGCGGCCAGTCCGTGAGCGACGTGACGACGGTCAGCCAGTCCCAGACCCAGAGCGGGTCGCAGAGCCAGAGCCAGGGCCAGTCGGAGTCGTGGGGCTCGTTCTCGTCCACGAGCGTGGGCCAGGCCACCACGCGCAGCCAGGCGGATACGGTGAGCGAGTCCCAGACCGTGGGCGGCGCGCGGACGGTGTCCCATGCCGAAAGCGTGTCCGAGTCGCGCACCGCGACCCAGGGCACCTCTCGCGGGCACGGGATCGCCCAGGCCCGCACGCTCGGCGCGATGCAGTCGGCCGGGCTCGGCGCCGGCGTCGCCCCATCCGTCTCGATCTCGAAATCCTTCCAATGGAAGGACGAGAACGCCGTCGCGATCACGGAGCTTCTTGAACAGCAGATCAACCTCTTGAAGGAGGCCGCCGAGGAGGGCGGCCTGTATTCGGACGCCTACGTGCTCACCTGGACTGAGAGTGGCCGTTCGGTCGCCGAGGCCGCGGCCGTGCAGGCCTTCGGCGGGTCACAGGGCGTGGTGACTCACCTCCAGCCGCGCCGGCCCATGGGGGAAGCCGAGGTCGAGCACGTCCGGCGGCACGTGCGCTGCTTCTCGCCCTCGACCCTGACCGAGACCCTCGGCTGGCTGAACGGCTACGCCTTCTCGACCCTGATCACGCCCACCCAGCAGGCGGCGTACTCCGCGCCAGGTTTATTCGAGGAAGGCACCGCCCTGACCGTCCAGGAGCGCACGCCGCCCTTTGCCCTTCACCCCGACTTGGAAGGTGAGGTGGTCCTCGGCTTCCAGGTCTCGACCGAGCGCGGCGAGCTGACCACGATCCCGCTGCGCCTCTCCGAGGGCCGCCATTTCCACACCGTGTTCGCCTCGGACACCGGTTTCGGCAAGACCGTGGCCGCCGAGCGGCTGGCGGTCGAGGTCGTCGGCGTCTGGCATCATCGCGCCGTGGTCCTGGATTTTGGGGCGGGCTGGCGCCGGCTCCTGTGGAGCGTGCTGCCGCGCGAGCGCCTGGACTTCTACCAGCTCTACCCGGGCGCGGTCCGGCCCTTCCGCTGGAATTTCCTGCAGGTCGGGCGGCGCGTCGACCCGGACACACAGATCTCGGCCACGGCGGAACTCATTTGCTCGGCGGGGCGGATGGGGCCGCGCCAGCTGGGCTTACTCAAGCGCACCATGCGGGCGACGTATCTCCAGGCCGGCGTGATCTTTCCCACCACGCGCCTGGAACGGGAAGAGTTCGGGGGCCGCCTGGACGCCTGGCAGGTGGTCCAGGACGAGGAAGTGGCCGCCCTGGTCGCCGCGCGGACGGCGTATGGGAAGCCGGGGCCGGTCGTGTCCGCGGGCCAGCGCGTCGACGCCCTGCCGGCGTTCGACCGCCAGAGCCTGGCCGTGCACCGCTCGCGCCAGGTCGGGGTCGGGGACGTGTATGCCCGATTGGAGGGCGAACTTTTCTCACTCGATCCGCGCGACCCATCCCGGGCCTCGCTCGAAGGTGCCCTGGTCCGCCTGGAGCCGTTCACGCGCGGCACGCTGGGCACGATGTATGGGCCGGGCGACGGCTCGGTCGCGGTGGAGGACCTGGGGCTGCTCGGTCCGGAGACTGAGGTCGCGGACCGTTGGGGTCTGTGTATTTTGGAAGCCGGAGCGATGGACGAGTTCGCCAAGATCGTGGTGTTCTCGCTGGCCGCCTGGCACCTGTACCACGACGCGATTGCGCGCCGGCGCGAGGCCATCGGCGGGCGCTACAACCGGCCCCTGGACGTCTTCTGGGAGGAGGCCAACAAGGTCCTGAGCGGCGTGCCGGTCGGTGACGACAACTCGACCTCGAGCGGCGCGGGGGCCGTCCAGCTCTGGCAGGCCATGTGGCGCGACGGGCGCAAGTACTCAATTTTCTTACACCCGCTGGCGCAGACACTGTCTGAGCTGCCGGCCGGGATCCTGGCCTCCTGCAACAACGCCTTCTTCGGCCAGATGAAGCATCTGAAGGACCGCGACCTGGCGATGGGGCACCTAGCCCGCTCGGAGCGCGGCTTCACGGATGAGGAGTACAAGCGCTTCGCGAGCCGGATCCCGCGCAAGAAGGCGATCGTGAAGCTGGGCTATGACGACGACGTGGCCGGCGGCGAGCCGATGCTGGTCCAGCCGCTCATCGTGCCCGGCGTGGAGCCCACGGATGACGAAATCGCCGAGATGGTTTTCGGGTATCCCAACTAAGCCTCCGCGAAGTCGAGGCCTTCCCCTCTTGCGCCGGCCTCTCAATTTTGCTTTTATCTTGCGGCGATTGGAAAGGGACGGAGCACGTGTTGCCAGAGCATTCAACGTACGGTCGGGACATCATCGGACCCGTGATGGCGGCCAGGCTTCTCAGCCTCGACCGGTCCACAGTCCGACGGCTCGCCAATCGTGGCGCAATCCCGGTCTACGCCTGGACCCCGGGCGGACACGCCCGCTTCCGCCGGGCAGATGTTGAGGCCTTGCGGGAAAGGCTGGCAGCCCGCTCGAAGCGGGGCCGCACGGTCAAGCGTCTGCGCCAGCGCGCCGGCGCCAAGTCGCGTGAGGTCAGAGACGATGGTCAAAGGGCTTGAGGCCCTGGCCGCGGCCGGGCTGCTGGCGCTGTCGGGCTACCGTGTGTTGCAGGGCGGGCTGCTCGGCATCTTTCTGGCCGTCCAGACGACGGTCGTTGCCGTCCTGCTCCTGGTCCGGCGCGCCCCAGCCCAAGAGGCCAGCTGGGTATTCCGGCTACTGGCCTGGCTCTCGGCCGGCCTGCCCGTCCTCTTGCAGCCCGGCGCGGGCGCCACGTGGCCGGCAGCGGTGCAGATCGCGGGGTTAATGATCGCGATCTGGGCCAAGGCCAGCCTGGGCCGGTCCTTCGGCATCGCCCCCGCAGACCGAGGCCTGTGCGTCCTCGGCCCATACCGGTGGCTGCGCCACCCGGCGTACGCCGGAGAGCTGTTGAGCTTTACGGGCGTCTGGGCCTCGGCCCCGACCCTCTGGAACACCGCCTTGCTCTTGCTGATCGGCGTGAGCCTCCTGGTCAGGATCGCGGCGGAAGAGTCGGTGATGAGTGGCTATCCCCAGTACGCGGCGCGGGTGCGCTGGCGTCTGGTGCCGGGAGTGTGGTGAGAGATGGAACCCCAAGTATTGCAGATATTCGTGGCCGGGCTCAGCCTCGGTGTGGGGACCGGTATGGCGATCATGGCCATCCGGCGCTTCCTGGAGGAGCGCTAGACCATGGCTTCGGTCTTCCTTGCGCTGGTGATCCAGCCGGTTGGCGTTGCTCCTGGGACGATGCCATGAGCCGCAGAAGCACTCCGCTAATGGCCGGGCTATTTGTGGCAGCTGTGTTCGCCCTGACCAGCGGCCCCGCCCACGCGGCCCGCTACGGCTCTCCAACCGTGATCGGGCCAGTGCCCGCCAATGGTGTGCTGCGCGTTTACCTGAAAGCCATGTCGGCCTCCGGGCCCCACCGGCTGAACTTCCTCAACACGCGTACGGGCGCCTTCAGCACGGTGTCAACGCCAGGGGGTTCGTATGGCCTGGTCGGGCTGGCGACTACCTTACCCGTGGCGACGGGCGATTCGGTCCAGATTGAGATGCTCAACGACAACACCGGCGGTTCGATGGCGATCGGTTATGAAGACCCGGTGGCGGCCTGGCAGTGCAACGGCGGCGACGATTTCGGCGATCTTTACGGCATGGCCGCAGCCGCGGGCGCGCCCATCCTGGCCGTGCAATGTTGGGAGGACTGGACGGACGCCGATTACAACGACGTGGCCCTGATCGTGTCTTATGAGCCGGCCACGGTCTCAACCAACACCTTCACCCCAACGGCCACGCAAACCGCGACCTGGACGCCGACGGCGACCCGCACACCGACCGCGACTGCGACCGCGACCGCGACCTGGACGCCGACCGCGACTGCGACCGCGACTCCGGTTCGGGCGGATCTCTCGGTCACGGTGTCCAATAGCGAAAGCTCGGTGACCGCCGGGACCGCGACTATTTATGCGGTCGTGGTCCGCAACGACGGACCCAATCCGGTCACAGCAGCCCCGGTCAGTGCCAGTTTCTCCGCGGCGTTCGGCTCCCTGACCTGGACCTGTTCGGCCACGGGCGGCATGTGTGGCGCAGGGAGCGGCTCCGGCAGCGTCAATACGACTGTAAGCCTGAGCGCTGGCGGCTCGGCCACCTTCACGGTAAGCGGCCTCGTGCGCCACGATGCGACTGGCGTGGCCTCCGCCTCCGCCAGCGTGAGCACGGCTGGCGGGGTCCAGGAGTCCGATCCGGCGGATAACAGCAGCTCGGACTCGGATCCCATCCGGGTCATCACCGATCTCTCGCTCACCAAGGGCAACGGCACCGGCGTCGTGATCCCGGGGACAGAGACCACGTACACCCTGGTCGTGGCCAACGGCGGCCCAAGCCGCGCGGTTGATGTGCCGGTCACCGATATTTTTCCAGCGCAGTTGGAGGCCGTGACCTGGACGTGCGCGGCATCCGCGGGGGCGTGTGGCTCAGACGCTGGAGCGGGAGACATCCACGCTTTGGTCAGCCTGGATCCAGGCGGAACGGCAAGCTTCACCGCGGTCGCCAGGGTGCGGGCGGACGCAACGGGCACGGTCTCGAATTTGGCTGCGCTTGGAGTCCCGAGCGGTGCGATCGACCCAACTCCTGAGGATGAAACCGCGACCGATGTGGACGTCCTTGAGCCGCGGGCTGATCTCGCCCTGAGCCTCGCGAATGGCGTGGACGCGATTGTGCCTGGTACGGACACGTCCTATACCGTCACCGTCACCAATCGCGGGCCGAGCACGGTCGCGGGTGCCCGTGTGAGCGTTCCTTTCGCGGCACAGCTGTCGAACATCTCCTGGTCGTGCGCCGCCACGGGTGGGGCCTGTGGCCTGGCAGGGGGCGATGGGGATGTTGAGACTACCCTGACCCTTAGCCCGGGCGGGTCGGCAACATTCACGGCGACGGGGAGAGTGGCGGCCGGGGCGACGGATGCCCTGACTCAGGCCGCGACCGTCGGTGTTCCGGCAGGCGTCCTCGATCCTGACACCGCCAACAATCGTGCCGTGGACACGGACGCGCTGGCACCCGTGGCCGACATTGCCATCTCCAAAAGCGTTTCCCCCTCCAGCCTCGCGCCAGGCCAATGGGTGACATACACCATCACTGTTCTCAACGCCGGGCCAAGCGATGCGCCGACGGTGACCGTCACGGACTACCTGGCCCCGGATCTACAGAACGCGACCTGGACGTGCGCGGCTTCTGCTGGGTCCACCTGCGCGAAAGCCAGCGGGTCAGGGGACATTCAAACGACGGTTGATCTGAAGGCCGGTGGAATGGCCACCTTCACCTTGCGGACGCGGGTTCGCAGCACGGCAGCCGGGGTCGTGAACAACTCGGCGACGGCGGACGTGGGTGGCTCAGTCCTGGACCCGAATCCGGGCGACAACCACAGTGGGGACATACCCGTAGTGCTCTTCCCCGAGGCCGGCCTCGCCATCGTGAAGACGAACGGCGTCAACGCCATCACGCCGGGGTTGCCCGTCACCTACACGATCACGGTCCACAACGGCGGCCCCAGCGCGGCCAGGGGAGTCGCCGTGCTCGATATGGTCCCCGCGCAGCTGGCCGGAGCGACCTGGACCTGTGCGGCAACGGTCGGCTCCCGTTGTGCAATCGACGCGGGGAGCCGGGACATTAGCACGACCGTGGACCTCCTCGACGATGGCCAGGCTGTCTTCAACCTGGTGGGCCGCGTCCCCGCCGACGCCCACCTGAGCGGGGTCGGGATGACTAATACCGTCTCGCTCACGGCGCCGGCCGGTGTGACCGTCCCACCTGGTTTCCAATCGAGCACGGACGCCGATCCGTTTGCACCCCAGGCGGACCTGGCCGTGACCCTGAGCTCGGACGCGGTCCCCGGGGCGCCGCCCGGCACTGAAATCCGGCAGCGCCTGTCGCTCGCCAACCTCGGGCCGAGCGTGGCCGTCAACGCTCGCCTCGTGTATAGGCTCCCGGCCAGCGCGGAGGTCTTGGCACCGCCCGCGGGCTGTACGCTGGCCGGGGACAGAATTACGTGTGACCTGGGCCAACTAGGGACTGGGGATCGGCGAGACGTGTTTATCCGACTTCGGCATTTGGAAGAAGGCACCCTCACGACCAGCGCACAGGCCTCGTCCGACGTGCCGGACCCGGCAGAGGGGAACAATTCGGCCAGCCACACGTCCTTCACGGGACCACGCCCGACCACGGTCCCGACTCACACACCAACCGCCACGCCGCCCACGCCCACGGCGACGGCCCAACCCGGCCAGCGCGCGTCCGAGACGCCGCCGGCCACCACGACTCCGACCCGGACACCAATGCCCACCACGACGGCGTCCGCGACCGTCTCGCCGACGCCAACGCGCGAGCCCAGCCGCACTCCGGTCCAGATGCGCGTCACGCCCGTGAGGCTGACTCCGACCCCGCCCGCGCCAAGCGCGCGAAACGGCTGGCTCTGGCTATATGGGCTCGCCACAACAATTCTTTCCGGGCTGATCCTGGGCACGACCGCGCTGCTGCGTGACCCGCGGCCGTGGGCCCTTCGGCGTCTCACGGCCCTGGCGGCCTGGCAGCTCCAACGAAAGCAGGACTTTGAGGACCACACACCATGACTGAACTCACCCTCCTATCCGTCATCATTCAGGTAGCGACCCTCCTGGCACTCCTGAGCCTGGGCCTGATTGCGAGCTACTACTTCAAGTGGCAAGCCGTCGAGCTGGAATTGGCCCGTGCGGTGCTGGAGGACTGGGCCATGCTCGAACGCCGGAAGTTCCGCGAGGCGAAGGCCGCCCAGACCCTGGTCCCGGATCCCCTGGCCTGGGCCTCCGCGCAGTTGGCCGATGGCCTTGGCTTCGAGACTCAGGTCACCGCGGTCGCGCGGGCCGTCCCGGCGATGCGCGCGGTCGAGCTCATCGCCGCGGACGGGCGCCGGGTCGTCATCTCCCCCCTGAGTGCCCGGGCCATCAAGCAGGCGCAGTCCCTGGGAAAGGGCCACCTGGCCGCCGCGTACAACCAGCCGCTCATCAATGGCCGCAGGCCGGTGAGCGTTGAGCGGACTCTGCTGAGTGCTGGCGACTACTTTGACCTGGAGGCCGAGCAGGCCGGGCAGCGGTTGAACGTGTGCTGGGCTGGCGTCACCCGCCTGTGGTTCCACGTGCTGCCGCCCCTGGAGCGACACGCGGGGCCACGCGAGGCACGGGTGAATTGACATGCGGCGCGGTGGAGTAAGGGGGCGCTCATGGTGACCCGGCTGCGCCGCATGGCGCTCACGGATGCTGCCCTGCCGGCGTTTGGTGTCCTGGTGTCCGGCTTAGTCCTGGCAGCCGGCGTCTATGGCGGCTGGGAGGCGGGCCTGATGGTCCTGGCCCTGCTGTGGCTGACGATCATGGCGGCATTCGATGTGAAGAGCCGCGAAATCCCTCATGCCGGCCTGGTGCTGGCGCCGTTCCTGGGGGCGTCGGGATATGGGGTCTGGCGCGGCGATTGGGCGCTGGCCGGACTCGCGCTCGTCGTCCTGGCCGCCAGCGAGCGAGACCGGCTGCCTGGAGCCTGGCGGAGGGTCGTCGTACTTGTGGCGCTAGCGGCTTGCGCAGGGCTGCTCTGGCAAATGCGGCCCGAGTCCCTGGCCGGCGCCCTGGCTGTCCTGGTCTTCTGGGTCATGTTCGATCTGAATTGGTGGGCGGGGATGGATGCCCTGGCGGCGATCACGCTCGTCGTCCTGTGGCCGGACCTGGCGATGGTGCTGGCCATCGGCCTGGCGCACCTGGGCCTGGCGCTCGTCTCTCGCCGGCCCCTGACCCGGCCCCGGCCGCTGCGTGCGGAAGAGCTGCTCGCGACCGGGCGGCCGGGCTTCCCGGCCCTGGCGCTCTCGATGGGTTTGTACTGGATTCTATGGCTACTCAAGTGAGGGAACGATGATTTTTACAAATCTGGCAGAGGCCTTCAGCGCCCAGAGCGGCAACGCGGCTGGCAGCCAACAGACCGGTGGCGGGTTGCTGGGCCTGCTCGGCCCGAGCGCGTCCACACCTGGGCTGAACCCAACCGTCCGGCGCGAGATCTTCGACGAGGTGGCGCGCCAGGTCGCGGCCGAGTTCCGGGCCGAGCAGCTCCGCACGCCGACAGACGCTGACCGCGAGGCCGTGCGGGTCCGCGTCAATCAGGCCACGGCCATCGCCGTCCGGCGGCGGGGCCTGTCCAGCGTGCCCTACGACGAAGAGCAGCGCCTGGCCGCGGACATCGCGCGCCGGCTGGTGGGCCTGGGCTTCCTGGACCTCCTGCTGCCGCCGGCGCGCCACGACATCGCCGAGATCGCGCTGGATGCCTTCGGGGTCGCGTGGCTCAAGCTCAAGGGTAAACGCGAGTTCGAGCCCCTGGACGATCTCGACCTGGACCTGGTGGAGGTCGAGACGGTCTTCTCGAATTTGCTCGGCCAGCAGCTCAAGGCCGCGAGCGAGGCCGAGCCATCCATCAACGCCAAGCTGCCGCGCACCCGGGCCAACCCGGGTGGCGGGCGCATCAAGTACATCCATCCCATCATCACGCCGGGCGCGGGCTTCCCGTCGGTCAACATCCGCCTGTTCGAGCCGGAGCCTGTGAAGCCGGAGAAGCTCCTCGAGTGGGGGATGCTGGACGAGGGGACCCTCGACCTGGTGGCAGGCCTGGTGCGACGGGGCCAGCGCGGCTTCATCTGCGGGGGGACCTCGTCCGGCAAGACCACCATGCTCTCGATGCTGTGCAACTTCCTGCCTGTGAACTGGCGGGTTTTGACCATCGAGGACCCGCAGGAGATCTGGATCGACAACCCGCACGTGGTCACTCTGGAGGCCCGCCCCGCCAGTGCGGCCAGCGAGCTGCGGCCATATCTCCTGCGGGACGGCGTGGACGACGCCATGCGTATGACGCCCGATTACCTGGTCGTCGGCGAGGTGCGCGACGGCCTGGCGGGCCAGGGCCTGTTCCGGGCCATGATGTCCGACCATGCCGGCATGTCCACGTTCCATGCTGAGAGCCCGGCCCTGGCCGTCGAGCGCATGGCGCTTCTGTTGGAAGCCGACACGCGCACCAGCGGCCTGGCAGCGCGCAAGATGTTCGCCTCGGCCCTCGACTGGCTGATGCAGATCGGCTTCGACCCTGCCGGCCGGCGGCGGGTCTTCCAGGTGGTCGAAGTGGACGAGGAGCTCGCCAACGGCCAGGTGACCTTTCAGAAGCTGGTTGCGTATGAAGGTGATGGAGTCTGGCGACAGGGGGGCGGTCCCGGCCGCGAGCGGGGCGGACACGGAACCGCCGCGGCCCTGCCACGAACCTGGCGTGAAATCATGGCCCTGGATGCCGGGCTGCGGGAAAGGTATCGGCCGGTCATCGAGCGCCGCCGGGCGGCCTTCCGGGCAACTTGAAAGGGGGCGATGACAGGAAAACGGACCTCCCGCGGCCGTGGCCGCAACACGTGGTACATGCACAACTCACCCTACCCAAGGAGAAACTGACATGCTGACTCGATTGCAAAACAAGGGCCTGGAGACGCTGGAGTGGATCGGCATCGGCGTGGTCCTGATCATCGTGGCCGTGATCGCCTACAACGCCCTGGGCGGCAAGATCGTCGAGTGGATCGCCCAGGTCGCCGGCGCGATCTGAGGCCGCCATGCTGACGCGACACAGCCGGCGCGGTCTGGAGGTCCTGGAGGCAGCGGCGACGCTCCCCCTAATGCTCTTCCTCCTGACCGCGATTGCGAACCTGGGCTTCGTGGTCTACGCCCAGCAGGCCGTGCAGAACGCGGCCAACTACGGCGCCCGGATGGGCTCGACGGCCCAGGACTGCCGCTCGTGCGTGGCCGCCGGCGCGGCCTGGTCGTCCATCCGCCAGACCGGCCTGCAGAACGCGGGCGTGGATGTACTCGCGCCCGGCGGGGTCGTGGGCAGCACGCTCAAGATCCGCGTGAGCGCCCAGGTGCCCAACCTGCTCGGGCCGCTGGCCGCGCTGCTGGGCGGGAGCCTGGGCGATCCCTTCCAGGTCTCCGCCGAGGCGACGTTCCGGGCGGAGGGCTGGTAAAGCAGTAGGCAGGAGGCGGTTGGCAGAAGGCAGTGAGCAGTCATTGATAACTGCCTTCTGCTCTCTGCCTCCTGCCTACTGATCACTGGAGATTTATGCTCAAGACACGACACGCCTACTCCACCCTCTTTTGGGTCGGCTTCCTGACATTCGCCGTGGTGCCGCTCCTGGCACTGGCGATCAACGTCGGCCGCTGGTTCTACGCTCGGGCTGAGATGTACAAGGCGGCGGATGCTGCGGCGCTGGCCGCAGTACAGGAAGTGGATGTGCCCATCTACATTGAAACCGGCCAGATCATCATCCGCGACACGGCCTTCGGCAAGGCTCAGGAGTACGCGACCTTGAATGCCAATTACCTGATCAGCCGCAAGATCTACCCGAGTGTGACGGCGATTGAGGTGGACAACGCCCGCAAGACCGTGCGGGTGAAGGTCATGGCCGCGGCCGAGGAGCTCGTGCCCCTCATCGGGACCGTTTATCTGTACGGAGAAGGGGAGGCCCAGGTGCGAGGCCGTTTCCAGCCATAGCGTCCCCATTAAGGCGGACTGAGACGAACGTTTCGGAACGGATTCCGAAAGGCTGCCGGGCTTAAGAAGGAGTTCGTGACGGCCACCTAGGTGGCCCGCCATTCGCAAAGCACCGCATCATAAAGTCCGTCCCCTCGGCCCGCATCCCAGTCCTGGACAACCCATCGAAGTGTCTTTCAAGAGAGTGATTCTCATGACTCGTATTCCTGCTCGCCTGCACCCGGCCCAATTCAGACGCGGCGCGTTGCGCCAGGTCAGCCGATGGCTGCCGCCCGTGATCCTTCTGTTCGGGCTGGTGGCTGGCCTGACCGCCCCCGCCCAGGCGGCGACTTACTGGCAGTTCCTTGGCTTCGGGAACACGGTGAACGCGCTCGCCCTGGACGTTGGCGGAAACCTGTATGCCGGCAGCAAGGCGCCATTCTCCAACATCAATAGGTGGGATGGCGCTGCCTGGCAGGGCCTGGGGCAGGCCAACCAGAACGTCCTGTCCCTCGCCTTCCACGACGCGACGAACACCCTGTACGCGGGCGGCTATTTCACGTTCGTGAGCGGCGTGCCCGCCACGTATGTCGCCCGGCGGACCGGCTCGGGGTGGTCCAGCCTGGGGTCTGGCGTGAACAACGCCGTCATGGCGTTGGAGCTGGATGCGGGCGGCAACCTGTATGCGGGCGGCGACTTCACGATGGCCGGGGGCGCCCCGGCCGGCTATGTGGCGCGCTGGAATGGCTCCGCCTGGCAGACCCTCGGGGCCGGGACCAACAACATCGTCTATGCCCTGGAGGCAGGCGGCGGAAATCTCTATGCCGGCGGCTCCTTCTGGGAAGCGGGCGGCGCCTCAGCCAGCCGCATCGCCCGGTGGAATGGCTCCGCCTGGCAGGCGCTCGGGTCCGGGATCAACAACACCGTCTATGCCCTGGCCTTTGACCCGGAGACGGGCAGCCTGTATGCCGGCGGAACCTTCACGATGGCGGGCGGCGTGCCGGTCAGCAACATCGCCCGGTGGAACGGCTCCGCCTGGCAAGCGCTGGGGACCGGGATCAATGGCGCGGTGCTGGCGCTGGCCCTCGATGGCGACGGCAACCTATACGCTGGCGGGGAGTTCACCCTGGCCGGCGGCGTGCCCGCGGTCCGCGCGGCCAGGTGGGATGGTATCCAGTGGTCGGCGGTCGCCGCGGGTACTTTTGACAACTCGGTCCGGGCGTTCGCCTTTGACGCCGCCTCGGACAGCTTCTACGCTGGCGGGGACTTCACCGGCCGGATCGCCAGGCTGGCAGAAGACAACACACCACCCACCAACCCGACGGCCACGACGGCCGGCGCCACCAGCGGCGCCTGGACCAAGCAGGGCAATCCGCTATTTGCCCTGTCTGGCGCCGCCGACGCAGGTTCCGGGGTGGCCGGCTACTACTGGTATTTCGGCCCGGACAGCGCGGGTGAGCCGGGCACCTGGACGCCGTCCACGAGTATTGACCCGGCCCCGGTCGCCGACGGCACCTACTACCTGCGCGTGAAGACCCAGGATGCCGTGGGCCACGTCTCAGCCGCTGAGACGGTCTTCGTGTATCGCTACGATGGCGTCGCCCCGTCCAGCCCCACGATCACGGAGATCCACGACCTCGTGTCCGGTGCATGGCACAACCACTGGTGGGAAGCCCCGGCCTTCACCTTCAGCGGGGCGTCGGACTCACTTTCGGGCCTGGCCGGGTATGCCGTGTGCTGGGATGCGGCCGAGGGCTGCGCGCCAACGGGTTTCCAGGCCGGGACTACGTATTCGCCGGGGTCCCAGATGGATGGCCGTTACACCCTGCGCGTGGTCGCCCGCGACCAGGCCGGGAATGAGTCGCCGGCCACGGAGTTCGTGTATGCCCTGGATGCTACGCCGCCGGCCAACCCGGCTGCGGCGATGGATGGCGTGACCAGCGGCGAGTGGACCAGCAACGCAGACCCGCTGTTCACCCTGTCCGGGGCCATTGATAGTCATTCCGGCGTCATCGGCTACAAGTGGTATTTCGGCACGTTCGACGACCACGCGCCTGACGCCTGGACGGACACGCCAACAATTGACCCAGAGGCGCTCATGGCCTGGACCGGCACCTATTATCTCCGGGTCGCGGCGGTGGATGCTGCGGGCAATGAAGCCTATCCCGAGACCGTCTTCGTCTACCGGTACGACAACGACCCGCCCTGGCCATCCGGCCCCGTGACGGATGCCGCCGGCTCAGCCCATGACACCTGGCAGGGCACGGTGGACGATCCCGCCTTCACCTGGCCGGCCTGGGCCGACGTCTCCGGCATCGCCGGGTACGCCGTCTATTTCGGCCCCGAGGAATGGGGTGCGCCGGAGATCACGACGACGGCACCTGTGTTCGATCCGGCTGGCCCGCTTGAGGAAGGGACCTACTACCTGAATGTGATCGCCGTCGACAACGTCGGCCGGAGCAGCCTCGAGACCTGGTGGGAGCACTACGTCTTCCGCTATGACACGACCGCGCCCGGTGAGCCGGGAGCCGCGGCGGAGACGCACGGCGCGCAGTCTGGCGCCTGGCAGAGTGTGGTCAGCGCGCCATCCTTTACCTGGGCCGAGGCCGCCGATGCGGTGTCTGCGGTCTCGTATGACATCTATTTCGGGCCGGACCCGGAGGGCGTTATCCCGGTCACGACCACGGCCTCGCCGGCATACTCGGCGGTGTCCCAGGCGACCGGCATCGCTTATCTTCGAGTCCGGGCCAGGGATGGGGCCGGCAACACATCCGAGTGGGTGGACGCGTTCACGTTCCAATACGACGACGGAGCGCCAACTGCGCCTACGGGGGCTGTAGAACTGGGAGGTGCTGTTTCGGGCGCCTGGGAGCGTGAGGTCTGCCAGCCGGAGTTCACCTGGGACGACGTGGCCGACGCCGACTCTGGCCTGGCCGGGTACGAGGTGTACTTCGGCCTGGACGAGAATGGCACAGCCGTGGTGGCCACAACGGCGAGCGCCGCCTTTGCGCCTGGCGACCTCTGCAACAGCGACGGCACGTACTATCTTCGCGCCCGTGCGCTGGACGTGGGGGGCAATCGCTCGGACTGGACGACCCTGTTCACGTTCCGCTATGACGGCATGGCCCCGAACCAACCGACCGCTTCGGTCGCAGGCGTGACGAGCGGGCAGTGGCAGAATACCGTCAACAACCCGGTTTTCGCACTTGACGCCAACGACTGGCAGTCGGGCATCGCCGGGTACAAGGTGTGTTGGAGCACAACCCTGGGCTGCTCGCCAACAACCCTAATTACCAGCACCACCTTCTCGCCTGGCCCGGTGGAGACCGGCCAGTACTTCCTGACGGTCGTAGCGGTGGATAGCGTCGGGCACGAGTCCACCCCGTGGAGCTATCTGTTCTTCTATGATGACACGGCACCGGTTGTCCCAACTGAGGCAACCGACTTGAATGGCTCGGCCTCGGACGTCTGGCAGAATGAAGTGGAAGCCCCCAGGTTCCGGTGGGCGGATGGGGAGGAGCTTGACTCCGGCCTGACAGGCTACGACGTCTACTTCGGCCCAGACCCTGATGGGACAAGCGCGGATCACTTTAACGGCCTGGTTTATTCCCCAGGTCCCCAGGCCGACGGCACGGCTTACCTGCGCGTCCGGGCGAAGGACTTGGCCGGCAACGCTTCGCCCTGGACCACGCTCTATGTCTTCCGGTACGACTCGACCCCACCGGGCCAGCCCGGAAGCGCCACCGACGCGCAGGGGAGCCTTTCCGGGGTATGGCAGGATACCGTGAGCGCGCCAGAATTCACGTGGACTGAGGCCAGCGACGCCCCCTCGGGCGTTGCCGGATACCAGGTGTACTGGGGTCGCGATCCCGAGGGCACGACGGTCGTCACGACCACGGCAAGTGCCGTATTTGCACCTGGTAGTCAAGCTGAAGGCATCTACTATCTGCGCGTGAGGTCCGTGGACATGGCTGGAAATGCTGGTGCATGGGGCACGCTCCTCACCTTCCAATATGACGCGAATGCGCCAGAGTTCGCGCCCGGCTATACGGCCATGGCCGACTCCGGGGTGATTTCCGGCACTTGGAGCACGAAATCCAGTCTCAACTTCACCTGGGCCGCAACCGACGCAGGCCAGGGCGTGGATCACTATGAAGTGTATTTTGGCCTGGACCCTGCCGGAACAACGGCCGTGACCATCCCTGAGCACGAGGGCGTCTACACCGCGCACATGGCCGACCAGGGGTTGCACTACTTGCGCCTTCGGGCGGTGGATGGGATGGGGCATCAATCGGAGTGGATCACTGCATTTATCGTGGGGTATGACACAGAGGCGCCCAGCGCACCGACGAGTGTCACCGCCCCGACTGGAGTCGAGGATGGTGTTCCACAGTCAGCAGTGAACGCGCCGACGTTCACCTGGAGCGGAGCGAGTGACGCGGGCAGCGGGATTGCGGGGTATCTCGTGTATTTCGGGCCAGACCCGAATGGCACACCGACGATCGGAGTCGCTGCGCCTAGTTTTACCTCGGGAGTTGTGGAGAGCGGGGCTTACAGCCTGCGTGTCGTAGCTTTTGATGGCGCCGGCAATGATGCTGCTCCAGTAACGTTGCTTACCTTTGTATATTCGGCCACGCCACATATTCCGGCATGGACGGTTCATTTGCCACTGGTCGTACGATGACGCCTGATTAATACATTGCTTCCACTGTCGGCAAGGAGTTGTCTGGATTTGCCCTGGAAAAAGCACGAAGTCAGTACAGGAAAACTTTAAGACGGGCCTATTGCCTGGGCTTCCGAACTTTGCTAGACTCCACCACAATCAAATAAAGCACATATGTGGCGTCCTTCACAAGGGAGCCGCCATATATTGGAGGTGGAGCCTAGAAAATATAAGCCAAACATATGCTCGAATTTCGCCGAAGCGCGTGGAATCCGTGCCGGTAGAGTGTAGTGGGGCGGTAACGAACGACAGGAGTCCCTTTGACTACAAACGGGTGCATTGCATGAAGTCCACAGTGGACCAGAGACCCGGTTAGGTCAAGTTCGACCAGTCCAGTCGCATCTAAAACAAGGCCGACCCGCCCCATTGGGGGTGGAGTCGGCCTTGTTCATTATTTAGGAAGGAGGTGATGCATATGATCGTGCGTGGGCCGCCACAAAACCAACGGTGAATGAGGGCTCCTGCAAAGCTACTCATCCACCGCTGGGTCGCCGGAAAGAATCCAGCTCTTTGGGTCCGCTCGAATTACCCTGAGCGGACATCCTGTAGGCCGGTGACTATACCCAGTCACCTGGCATTCGTCAACTCAGCTAGGAGAAGCTGGGGGGACATGGAGTCAGAAATGGCCAAGAAGAATCAACACGTTGTCCCCCGTCCTGACGGTTGGGCGGTACGCGGCGAGGGCAATACCAAGGACACGGTCAAGACCGAAACCAAGCAGGAGGCTATCGACGCGGCTCGCGAGATCGCCAAGAACAATGGCGTCGAGGTGGTCATCCACGGTAAGGATGGCAAGATTCAGGACAAGGACAGCTACGGGCGCGATCCGAACCCGCCCAAGGATCGCAAACCGTGACCCATGCTTGACCAATGAACCGTTCTACAGCCCTGACCCAAGCAGCCGAGTCGGGGCTGTAGACGAAGTCTATCCACCCGCTACCACTCGGAAGGGTAACAACATGACTGCTTATCGTATTGTCTGCACCGTCCAGGAGCCGGTTACACAACCTACCACTCATGCGCACATCGTGGCCGTGGGAACCGGAACGAACCCGCAAACCTACTCGCAGCGCTGGACCCTGGCGCAAGTCATCGCGGCCATGGACAGGGGCGATACCTTCTACACCCAAGGCGTCACGAGTGGGAAGACGGCCAGGGTCGAGAAGTACACATGCCCGAAGTGCCGCGGCACGCACATCAGGTCAGCGAGTGACGCGGTACAAGACAACAACCTGGACAATCTCCCCCGGTGCGGCTCCTAGCGAGCGTACTTTGGGCCGCCGACTCTGAATCGGCGGCACAAAGTCATAGCATTGAGTAGCGCCAAACAACTGTGGCTCCAACGAACCATCCACCGATTTGCTTGCATTCCCGTTACTCCCGTCTAGAATCCAAGCACATGGCTACTCGACTCTCTCTCGTCAACAACGCCCAGGCAATTGGCCAATGGGACATCAAGCAAAATCGGGCCCGGCGCCGGGAACCTACATGCTGGATCTATATCGCTCTCGGTGCTAGCCAGTTTCAGGGGCCGTTGGACGTAGCCGACACGGGGCTCGGATTTCCGAGGAGTGAGATAGCCTATTGAGATCCGTATCTCCAGGGGACCTAACCTCAATGTCACAAGACCAACACAATCCGAAGCCAGCGACGTGCCGGACAATCTTGCTAACCGATGATCCGGCTGCTAATGACAATTTTGGTGGTGCACACCAGCGTCTGGCTGATGCTTTGACAGAGCTAGTTTGGAATGAACCAGGCGGCCGAACAATAGGCCTTGAGGGAGACTGGGGCTCTGGCAAATCGACTGTCGTCAAGCTGCTGCAACGAAAAGCGGAGGAAACCCGTTCGACTGATTGCTCAGTTGTTATCTTCGACGCTTGGGCTCATCAAGGAGATCCGCTCCGCCGAACTTTCCTGGAACATTTGATGATCCACTTCCAGGCATTGAAATGGCTCAATCCAAAGCTGTGGACGACGAGGCGAGAGGAACTAGCTCGACGACGCAGGGTCATCGAAAGGACCACTACGCCCCGCCTTGGACGGTTTGGGAAAATACTTGCACTAACACTGGCGCTGACACCTGCGGGATTGGCGCTGCTTGAAGCTGGGTTACTGCAAGGCGTCTCGTTTGCACTGTTTAGCAGCTTACCACCCAACATTCTTTTTATTGTGGGTCTTGTTTTGTGTCTCCTGCCATTTGTCCTGTTGATCGCTAATTTTCGCAACCCGGAAGGCTGGTCGCTTCTTGTTCAGAAGGAAGAGCTAGACGCCACAACTGAAGTTGTCGAGACACCTGAGCCGACTTCGGTCGAATTTGCCACCTCGTTTCATCAGCTATTCGACGAAGCTCTCGAACCAATCTCGCGCCGAGTCTTGATTGTCCTGGACAATCTGGATAGGGTTCCCGTGGGCGATGCAAGCTCCATGCTCTCAACACTGCAAACGTTTCTAGAGTATGGCCAATACGCTCAAGTCAATTGGTTGAGCAGAGTATGGGTTCTGATTCCCTATGATCGGGATGGGCTGGCCCGACTGTGGTCAACAGCAGTTAATAAAGCGGCTGCCGGTGATATGACATCAGAACCATCCGAGGCAGTGTCGGACGCCTTTTTCGCGAAACGATTCCAGATACTGTTTCACGTTTCGCCCCTGATTCGCTCGGATTGGCACGGATATTTCTTGCGACTACTACGTGAGGCATTTCCAGATCATGACGAGACGGATTTTCATGCAGTTTATAGGATTTTTGATACGCTTCGCGACATCAGCGACGAATCACCCACACCACGCAACATTAAAGCGTTTGTGAATCAAATCGGCGCAATTCACCGACAATGGGGGGACACCTTTCCGCTCTCTCACATAGCCTATTTCGTGATTACGCCCAATGGCCGGTCAGCCGCCTTTGCTGAGGGTCTTCGAAATGGGCAACACCCAGACCAACGCGTGGCCGGCTTGCTAGGCGAGAATGCTCGTGACAACCTGGCGGCCATGATGTTTAACGTTGAGGTCCAACTGGCTCGTCAACTACTCCTCCGTGATCCCGTTTTAGCCGCACTAAGCGAGGGCAATGCCGAAGCACTCTCCGAACTTGCCAAGAACAATGCTACCGGCTTCTGGGAGGTTCTAGAAAAAACACCATTTCTGATGTGGGCAGATGGGCAGGAGAAGTCCATCGCCTGTGCTGCTACTGCATTGAGTAAATCCGGCCTCCTTAGCACTGCATCACCATACTTTTCGCGCCAGGTGCGCCATGATATTTGTCAAGCCACGTTGAGAGTGAAACGATGGCCCATAGAGGATGCTCAAGTTGCGACAGGAGTCGCAGATCTATTGTCAATCAGCGATGGTAACCGTGGAGTTGCACCACGGATCTTGATTGCTATAAGCGAAGCAGTGCCCTCAGGAGGCCGACTCGAAGGATCTACCCTATCAATGTGGACTGCTGGCTTACTGACAGTGCTGCAAGGCTATAAAGAGCATGGGCTCAACAGCCTCTTCGAGAGTAGCGGTGTCCCAGTTCATGCCAAGGCAGAAGGTTTCCTAGATGCCTGCATTCACATGGCGAGGCAAGACCCGGATGGAGTCTACTGGTCCACACTTCGCCCTAGAGTGGAATTGCCCGAGCTTGACACGGTTGTCAACGGATGGGTGATCAACGGTAGCTTTGGCCAGGATCAATTGCGTGCTATCCGTGTTGTGAGGGCTGCGATACCAAACTGGGATTGGCAAAATTTCATTGCGAACGTTTCGGCGCGACTTAATGCGACCAACAATCTGCCGCCAACAGAAACGGTATCTCTACTGGAGGCGCTTTGGATCCTCAGAAGCTCAGATCCACGAGCAGATGCAACCATGCGTAAATTGGCGCAACAAGAGGGCCATATCGCTCATCAACTGTGGTTCGCTCAGCAGAGTAATCATGAGGAAGGCGTGGCATGGTGCAGCCTTGTACTGCTCTACTGTGATCCAGCCATAGCGAGCGCGGTGGATAGTGGCAATTCAAGTGTAGGCCGAAGTTATCTTTCGCAACGTCTGACACAGTCTGATACCCAGCAAGCGGATTTTGTGAGAAGCACGGCAGACATCTTGCGCAGAGTCAACCAACTAGACCTGGTGGCTCAGGTGCTAGAAGCCAACCGCTCGGCACACAATTGGGTAGTGGGAATCATTCGCTATCTGCGACCACTCGGCGAGGTGTCAAGGATCCTTCAACCCTCAGTGATATGTCAGCATTGGATCATACTCCGACAACTTCTCGGGGAAGACTACTTATCTATTCTTGAGGAATTACTGGTCCAAACGGACCTAGTCCAAGTGATATGCACGCGCGATTTTGAGGCGCAAGACGCTGGCTTGTACCTCGATCTTGCTGGCGCCGGTGCATTGCACAATTCGAATTTTGCGAAGTGGTCGATTGGTGGCCTTAGAAAATTAGAGGAGGCTAATTGGGTAGCTGCATGTGAAGCAGAGTCTGATTTGTTGAACTTTGTTGTCGCTCTCAGGAAAGCTGAGTTTGATATAGGCTTAGGGCAACCGTTTGCTGATGCTCTGCACGCCCATGCTAAGCGACTAGCCACTGGCTCGATTACTCTTTCGAAACTACAGGGTGAGTGGGACCACGTGGTTGGGGCTCTTAGTGATCAAACTCGACGCGTTTTTCGGCGCAGTCTATACTATGTTGCCGAAGACACCGACGGCCAATTGTCAAGCCAATTCTTGGATCTCTATGGAGGCGAACTCGCTGATAAGGAGATTCTTCAGGAGGAAAACCGCTTTGTTATTCAGCTACTGGTCCCCATTCTGAAGACTCGCAACGCGAGGGGATTGCGGTGGACTGCGGAACTTGTCGAGAAACATCCGGACATTCTTTCTACCCAGCCGATGGATATTGTCGCTGACTTTCGGCAACGTATCGGCTCTATGCTGCAAGGAGAAGAAGCTGAAGAAGTAAAAACTTTGGTCAGCCGATTGGCCACAGCGCTGAATATCAAGATCGACAGCGGCTACCAAAGGACGGAGGACGAAGCCGAAAGCACCGTTTGATAACGGCAATCATTACATTGATTGTACTCATGGTTTGTGCTCTTTACTCGTCTTATCCAGAATGACTGGTCATGGCTACCCAACTTCCTCTTGTCCCCAACTCCCAGGCGAATGGCCGGCTCGACATCAAGCAGCTTGAGTCCTGGCTGTGGGACGCCGCCTGCTCCATCCGCGGCGCCCTGGACGCGCCCAAGTTCAAGGACTACATCCTGCCCCTGATCTTCGTCAAGCGCCTCTCGGACGTCTTTGACGACGAGATCGCGCGCCTAATGGAGGAGTTCGGCAGCGAGAAGACGGCGCGCTCGCTTGTGAAGAAGGACCACTCCCTGGTCCGCTTCTACATTCCCCCCGCCGGCACCTGGGCCGCCATCCGCCAGTCCGCCACCGGCGTGGGCCAGCGGGTCACCGACGCCCTGCGCGCCATCACCCGCGAGAACCCGTCGCTCCAGGGTGTGATCGACATCGTGGACTTCAACGCCACGGTCAGCGGCCAGCGCATCCTGGACGACGGCAAGCTGTGGTCCCTGATCGAGATTATCAGCCGGCACCGGCTGGGCCTGAACGACGCCGAGCCCGACATCCTGGGCCGGGCCTACGAGTACCTGCTGCGCAAGTTCGCGGAGGGCCAGGGCCAGAGCGCGGGTGAGTTCTACACCCCGGAGGGCGCCGGCTGGCTGGTGGCGCGTCTTCTCAACCCTAAGCCAGGCCAAGTCGTGGACGACCCAACATGTGGGTCGGCGGGCCTCCTGGTGAAGGCTCAATTGGTGGCGCGCGAACACGATGGGCACGACGCCCAGCCGCTCCGGCTGTACGGCCAGGAGCTGAACCACGTCACCTACGCCATCGCCAAGATGAACATGATCATCCACGACATGGAGGGGGAGATCGTCATCGGCGATACGCTGCGCAGCCCGAAGCTGCTGGAGGGCAGCCGGCTCAAGCGCTTCGACCTGGTGGCCGCCAATCCGATGTGGAACCAGGACGGCTATGGCACGGCCTTCTACGAGAACGATCCCTTCGAGCGCTTCACGCACGTGCCGCCGGCCAGCTCCGCCGACTGGGGCTGGGTCCAGCACATGGCGGCCTCGCTCAATGACGCCGGCCGGGCCGCCATTATCCTGGACACCGGCGCGGTCTCGCGCGGTAGCGGCGGCCAGAGTGGCAACAAGGAGAAGGACGCGCGCCGGGCCCTGGCCCAGCGCGATTGGATCGAAGGCGTGGTGCTGCTGCCCGAGAACCTGTTCTACAACACGACCGCGCCGGGCATCATCCTGGTGCTCAACAAGGCCAAACCGGCCAGACGGCGCGGCCAGATCATGCTCATCAACGCGTCGCGGGAGTTCGAGAAGGGCCGGCCTAAAAATTTCATTCCGGAGGCCGGCATCCGCAAGATCGCGGACGCCTACCATGCCTGGAAGCCGGCCGAGAAGTTCGCACGTATCATCACTTTGGCCGAGGCCGAGCAGAACGACTGGAACCTGAGCCCGTCGCGCTACGTGGACACGGGTGAGGCCGAGCAGCACCGCGACGTGCAGGGCATCATCGACGATCTGGCGACTCTGGAAGTCGAGGCTGCCGCGCTGGATACCGAACTGAACGGGATTTTGAAGGGACTGGGTTATCAGCCCTATGCCTAGGCCAAAGAAGGTGCAACAGCCTGCAAAGGATGTACCTTCAGATGCTTCCGCGGTAGCGATAGCGCAGTTTCCTGTTGAGTGGCCTCTGTCCACTCTCGGTGAGCTGTTCGAAATTCAACAGGGCAAGGCCTTGTCGCCAGAAAGCCGAAATGGCAAGGCATCCAGGCCCTTCTTGCGGACCGCGAACGTCTTCTGGGGAAAACTGGATCTGACAACAGTTGACCAAATGGACTTTACGGACCAGGAGGCAGCACGCCTCAATCTACAAGCTGGTGATCTTCTGGTCTGTGAGGGTGGCGATATTGGCCGTACTGCCCTGTGGCATGGGGAGATCGAGGGTTGCAGTTATCAGAACCACATCCATCGATTGCGTTCAAAACGAGAATACATTCAGCCGTCGTTCTACATGTACTGGATGCAGGCGGCTATGCAACTCTTCCGGCTATATGAAGGAACGGCTAACCGGACGACCATTCCCAATCTTTCCAAGGCACGCCTGAGCGCTTTTCAAGTACCGGTTCCGCCCCTCCGCGAGCAGCGCGCCATCGCCCACGTGCTCTCCCGGATTCAGGCCGCCGCCCAGACCCAGGCCGCCATCGCGGAGCGGGCGCGCGAATTGAAGCGCGCGCTCATGGCCAGGCTCTTCACGGAGGGCCTGCGCGGCGAGCCGTTGAAGGAGACTGAGATCGGGCCGATGCCGGAGAGTTGGGAGATTGCCGAGTTGGGTCAACTCGCCGACATCGTCTATGGTGCTCAGGCCGCTGTGGCCCATGCAACCGACCCATCCATCGGCACGCCAATCTTTACGAATGTGAATATCACGAATGATGGCCAGTTGGACTTGCAGCTCCTTCGATTCTATAAGATTCCGAAGGACAGGAGAGACAGATTGATCCTTCAAAAGGGCGACATCTTGTTCAACTGGCGGAGCGGCAGCCAGGACCATGTGGGCAAAACGGCCCTCTTCGATCTCGACGGTGAATACACCTTCTCGTCGTTCATTCTTCGATTCAGAAAGTTTGGACCAGTAAGCAACGATTTCTTGTATCGTCAACTTCAACATTTGAAGTCGCAAGGCTTCTTTGCGCGCAATCGCCAACAATCGTCAGTGAACTCAGTGTTCAATTCGAGCGTCGCCGCGAAAATCCCGATTGCCGTTCCATCAGATATGGAGCAGCGTGAGATCACTCGTGCTCTTCAAGCTATAGACGCCAAAATCATCTCTGCGGACCGCAAACAGGGACGGCTGGAGGAGTTGTTCCGGGCCATGCTGGGGCAGTTGATGACGGGTAGAATAAGGGCTAGGGAGTAACTTTTGTGACGACGCCCACCCCCCGCGAGATGTTCGAAGCGCCTGACTTGACATTTTTTCAGAGTGCAAAGTTCGAACGCCAGCGATTTGAGCGCAAAGAAGCGCCCACAATGGAACAGGCCCGCCTGGACAAGCCCGCGAATCCAGCCGGAGCCTTCAAGCACAAACTCCAGGCACTGCGCGAAGACCTTCAACGTGTGCTGTGCAGCTTTGCCATCACAAACCCGGATGGCGGGTTATTTGTGCTAGGAATAGACAATGATGGGGCTGTGCGTGGCCTCAACCATCTCAAAGACAATGAACTTGCCCTGCTTGTCAATGCTCACGAGTGGTTAGAGCATGTTTCCGTACAAGCCCGTCAGCACGAATGCCTAGACGCCCAAGGCCAACCCAATTTCATCTACTTGTTCTATGTGCCCGGGACCAGGTTTGCCTGCTCGCCCATGGGTCAAGTTTGGTGGCGCAATGGCGAGCACACTAGGGAATTGACTTCGGATGAAATCTGGCAACTCAAGGCTGATCGCCAAATCGTTGAGTTCGAAGTTCAATTGTTCGGGGTCTATAGTCCTGATGAGTTGGACAAAGAGGTATCTCAACGCTTCCATGCAGCCATCATCGAACAAAAGCGGCTGCCAATAGATACCAGCATGGAGAGTGTCCTCGCGGGCGAGGGGGTCATCGTTCATCAAAGCGGGCAATATTATTGGACTCGCGCCGGCTACCTGTTCCTTTCTCTTAACCCGCGTCGGCGTATTCCTGGAGCATATGTGCGCGCGCTGAAATTCGAAGAGCGCCGTGCGACGGCTGATCAACGATTCAACCCCTCGTATGATCAAGACTTCGACGGACCGTTGCCGCGCCAAATCGACAAACTGCGCGCGTTCTTCAAGCAAGGGGCCTATTTCCGCACGTTCACGTACCGTGCCCAGGGGGCATTGGTCGACGAGTTGGAATTGCCGTCAGAAGCGGTCGATGAGGCTCTGGTGAATGCCATTGTGCATCGGAGCTATGCCATACTCAATCAACCCATACTTATCAAGAAGTACGCGGATCAGTTGGTCGTAGATAGCCCTGGACGCTTCGTCCAGAATCTCGGCAAACTGGAGTTTGGCGTATCGGAGGTGCCAGCTGGCCGTAGCGAACCACGCAATCCAATTCTGATGGGGTGGTTTCGTCTTTTGACCGATGACCGCGGTGAAAAATACGTCAAGCAATTTAGGGAAGGCACCCGGACCATTGCTCGCTCGATGCAATTGGCTGGCAAACCAGAGCCAATATATCGAACTAATGGGCAGGTTAGCCTCACATTAGAAAACAGTCTGACAGAGTTGGAAACTCGCACTGCAGCTGCTGAAATCCCAAGCCAGGAGCGCTTTACCAATCTGTTTCCAATAGCGCTTCTGCGGCAGGGCTTTCCCTTTTCGCCTGCCCGAGGTGATTTATTCGATCTATCGCGCCGTATTACTACTGCCCTCCGCGATGCGCTGCAAAACCTGGGCTGGTTTATCGACTCCGATTACCGAGGCGAGTTAGTCGCACATCGACGGCAATCCGAATTTGACCTTCCCGCAATTGCGAAGTATATGCGCCTATATCCGGCCTATCGCTTTGACGTACGAGACTATGGCGGGACGCTATTTCTCTGTATTGATTATGCTGTGCGAGAACGCAATGTCCGAACCCTGGCGGAGGTCTTGCGCGATCTACCAAGGGAAGAGCTGCTCAACCGGCGGGCTACTTACCGGCAGAACCAGAGCTGGCAGACTGGCCTGTGTTTCATTCGGTCGATTGATGACGAGTACTCCGACTTGGAGCTAAGTGAAAGCCGCCAGACGATTACCGTCGCGAATACTGATGTGCTGCCGGATTTGTCTGTTGAAAAGCTGGTGCGCATCCTGCGCAAACATGATGTGCGCTTTGACCTACACCGTGAGATCAAGCAGCGTGCATTGGCGTTAATGGTGGGTGCAGCCCGAGAGCGCGCTGAGAAATCCTTGCAAACGGCAGCAAATCTGGCGAACCAGATGTTTCCATTGAGCTGGAACGGCATTCGCGCGTTGCTCAACCCAAGCCCAGCTCGCCTTGAAGCGCCGGTATTCGATGTGCGGGAAAATCTAGAGGAGCCTGAAGTGGAGTTTGCCCAACGACGTCAGACCGATGACATCGTCGATGGTTTGACTCGCTACGGTGCATTTCGGCCCGTGCGCGACACAATCAACTTGGTATTGGTCTGCACTTCCAGGGTATCTCAGCGCATGGAGAGTCTTGTTGGGCAACTCCAGCGCGGTAGTCGAAAGTACCGAGGCGCTAGCCAAACGTTTGCGGCTCAATTCGAAATTGGCCCACGCGTCGTCGTCCCGCGTCCGGAAGACTATCTGGGCGCCTGTCGATCCGTAATTGGCCAACTAGACCGGGGAAAACATTGGTTGTTCCTGGTATATGCGCCGGAGAACTTGTATTCGCGCGCCGAGTATCAGGCGCCCTACTATCGCGTCAAACGCTTTCTCTTGGAAGAAGGCTTCCCTTCGCAGATGGTCGATGACCCTACTTTGCAGGACCCGAATTGGAAAGACCTAAATCTGGCACTCAATATCGTTGCCAAATGCGGATTTGAGCCCTGGGTGCTGACAAAGCCGTTAGCAGAGGCTGATTGCTTCATCGGCTTGTCATTCTCGCGCATTCCTACAAAGAAAGGGGTGAAGCGATTCTTTGGCTACGCTAATGTCTTCAACAACTTGGGACAATGGAAATTCTACAAGGGAAGTTCTCAAGCATCGACTTTAGACAATCGCGAAGCTGACACCGCTGGACTGGTTCGGCAAACCCTGGAAGAGTTCCAGCGTACGGTGTCGGTCCAACACCTACACATTCACTGGTCAGAAAAGTTTAGCCGCCAGATGCGGCAGGTTGTTGCCCAAGCTGCCCAAGAGGTTCAACCAGGCATCACGGTGCATTTTGTGCATGTGAATACCGGTCATCCAGTACGCTTCTATGATCCTAACCCTCAAGGCGACGGGAGCTTGCCAAGGGGAATCTATGTAGTAACCAATCCGCATCGGCAATTCTACATCTCAACCACAGGTTACAACCTGAAACAGAAAGCCATGGGCACGCCTGTCACGTTGGAGGTAAATGTTCATAGCGTGGCGAACAATCAACTCATTCACTCTGATTTGGCTTGTGTTGCACAACACATCCTTAGCTTGACCAAGCTTAACTGGGCGTCGACACGGCCCTTCTCGCGCGAACCTATTACACTCAAGTATGCAGGGAATATTGCCTATCTAATGAATGCCTTTCTTGCTGAGGGTGGAGAGCAGGTATTTCGGCTTAATCCCCTCTTGGAGAAAACGCCCTGGTTTTTGTAGATTATGTCCGAGCATCGGGAAGCCCAGGACCCTCTCATCCCCATTGTCGTCGAGGCAAGCTGCGCTTATCTCTCAACTGACAACGCCTTGCCCATGCACTGCGGCAGGAGTGGAAAGGCTGTTCCGAGTGATGTGGCGCAGTTGATGACAGGGCGGGTGAAGGTGACAGGGCTGTTGGATACCTCGTTGCAAAGATAGAAATAGTGTAGAAACTAAGTTTATGATGGAATTACTACATCTATGATATAATCATGCCTGTCGGTTATGTTACGCAAGCCCTCCGATGAATACGACAAGCGCTCTGGCAGGCATTTCTGAGACCAACCGCCGCCACCTCTCCCAGTTGCACCGCCATACCCAGGGGTTGGTGGACGTGGAGGAATCGGCGCGGGTGCTGGGCCTGGACCGGACTGAGGCCGCGAAACTGCTGGCGCAGTTGGCGGCCCAGGGGTGGGTCCGCCGTCTGCGGCGCGGTCTCTATCTTCTCATCCCGCTCGAGGCCACCTCCCCTGAAGACTGGAGCGAGGACGCCTGGATCGTGGCCGAGCGCGTCTTTCGGCCGTGCTACATCGCCGGGTGGAGCGCCTGTGAGCACTGGGGCTTTACCGAGCAGATCTTTCGCGATGTGGCAGTCTTCACGGCTGCGTCCATCCGTGAGCGCCGTCTGACCATTGACCCGGCCGTTTTTGTACTGCGCAAGGTTTCTAAGCGGCTATTGTTCGGCACGCGGACCGTCTGGCGCAAGGCGACGCGAGTTCCGGTCTCCGACCCCACACGCACGGTCGCCGATATCCTCGAGGCTCCAAAATGGGGGGGCGGCATCCGCCACGTAGCCCAGATCGTGGAAGCTTACCTGGCCTCCGACCATCGCGACGAGATGCTCTTGCTCGACTACATCGAGCGCATCGGTAACACTGCGGCGGCCAAGCGCCTGGGCTACCTCCTGGAGGCGCGCGGGCTGAGCGCCCCTATATTGATTGAACGATTGCCAACGTCGGTCACGACGGGCTACGCCCTACTCGATCCGACTGTCCCTGCCCGTGGGCCGCTGGTGGCCAGGTGGAAGGTACGGGTAAACGTCGATGTAGCCGTGCGAGCGAGGGATATGGGCGAATGATCCCGCGCATCGAGATCAACGAAGCCGTGCGCGCCTGGGGCCTGCGGCACGACGTCGTCGAGAAGGACTATGTGCTCGGCTGGCTGTTGATGGGCATTGGTGCCGACCCGCGGCTGCAGACGCAGTGGATTTTCAAAGGCGGCACGTGCATCAAGAAGTGCTATATCGAGACCTATCGCTTCTCCGAGGATCTGGATTTCACCCTGACCGCGACGGCCAGCCGTGATCCGGCGGAGATCGCGCAGATGGTCAGGGCCGTCTGCGCGCGAGTGAGCGAGGCCAGCGGGATCGAGTTCCCGCCTGAGCTGACCGAGTTCCGGGCCACCCCCAATCCTCGCGGCGGCGTCACCCTGCGCGGCAAGGTGGGCTATCGCGGGCCGCTTCAGCCGCCGACCCTGCCCAAGCTTCAATTTGACCTGACCACGGACGAGATCATCATCCGGCCCCCGGTGCTCCGCCCCGTCTACCACTCCTACTCGGATCGGCCCGCCCAGCCAGCCCGCATCCACTGTTACCCGATTGAGGAGGTATTGGCCGAGAAGACCCGGGCGATGGGAGAACGCGGCCGGCCGCGCGATCTCTACGACATCATCCGGCTCTCGCGCGGCGGACGCCGGGTCTTGCAGTTGGACGCGGCGGGCGTGCGCGAGATCCTGGAGCGGAAGTGCGCGCATCGGGGACTGCCCATACCGACGTTGGCGGCGCTGGAGGCCTCGCCCAACTGGGTGGAACTGGAGTCGGAGTGGGCGAACATGCTGGGCCACCAGCTGCCAGCCCTGCCCCCGCTCGAAACCTTCCTGGCTGACCTGGCCACCTTCTTCGATTGGCTGAACGGCGCGCCCGTGGTGGACCTGCCGGCTATCACCGAAGAGGAGGCCAGCGATCCCGCCTGGCAGCCGCCGGCGGCAGTCGCTTTACCTTCGGAATGGGGCGTGGCCGCGCCCCTGGAGGGGATCCGGTTTGCCGGTGCCAATCGCCTGCTCCTGGAATTGAACTATCGGCCACAAAAAGGCCAACCAGGCGTGCGGCTCGTGGAGCCGTACTCGTTCCGGTACAGCCGCAAAGGGTACCTGCTGTTCTACGGCCGCAACGTGGAGCGTCCGCGCATCAGCGCCTACCGGGCCGACCGCATCCTGGGCGCAAAGGTGACGACCCAGCCGTTCACGCCTATCTGGCGGGTGGAGTTTTAGGGGGCCTCATGTCCGAGCGCCGCGAAGTTCAGGACCCGCTCATCCGCTACGCCGTCGAGGTCGGCTGGACCTACCTCTCCGCCGACGATGCTCTGATCCTGCGCGGCGGGGAGATGGACCTGTTCTTCGCCGAGGTACTGGCTGGACAGCTCCGTAAGCTGAGCCCTGACATCGCCTTTGATGTCCAGGCCGTCCTGCGCCAGCTTGAGAACGCCCGGCCAGGCATCGAGGGCAACTACGAAATTCTGCTCCACCTGCGCGGCGAGAAATCGGTCTACGACCCTGGCCAGAAGCGCGAGCTCAACCTCAGGCTGGTGGACTTCGACGAGGCCGAGAACAATGTCTACCACGTCACCGACGAGTGGACCTACACCAACGGCCGGCACACCAACCGCGCCGACGTGATGTTCCTGATCAACGGTATCCCCGTGGTGATGGTGGAGACCAAGGGCGCCGGCCACGCGGACGGCATCGAGCGCGGCCTGACCCAGGTGCGCCGCTACCACCGCGAGACCCCGGAGCTGGTCACGCCGCCCCAGGTCTGGAACGTCACCCACTTCCACGACTTCTACTACGGCGTCACCTGGGCCCTGGACCGCAAGCAGGTGTTCAACTGGAAGGAAGAAGCGCCCGGAGACTTCGAGCGCAAGGTCCGGGCCTTCTTCGACCGGCCGCGCCTGCTGCGTGTCCTGCGCGACTACATCCTCTTCACGCGCAAGGACGACGAGCTGCATAAGTTCATCCTGCGCCAGCACCAGACCCGGGCCGCGGAGAAGGTCGTCGCCCGCGCCCAGGACCCGGCCCGGCGCTCCGGCCTGGTCTGGCACACGCAGGGTTCCGGTAAGACCTTCACCATGATCGTGGCCGCCGAGCAATTGCTGGAACGGCCGCACCCGGCGCTCGGCAAGAACACGGTGCTCATGATCGTCGACCGCAATGAGCTGGAGACCCAGCTCTTCGGCCACCTGAGCGCTTACGGCTTCAAGGCGGTCGAGATCGCCACCAGCAAGGCCCGCCTGCGCGAGCTGCTGGTCACGGACTACCGCGGCCTGATCGTCTCGATGATCCACAAGTTCGACGACATCCCGGCCAACCTGAACTCCCGCGCCAACATCTACGTGCTGGTGGACGAGGCCCACCGCACCACTGGCGGCGACCTGGGCAACTACCTGATGGGCGCGCTGCCCAACGCGACCTACCTGGGCTTCACGGGCACCCCCATAGACAAGACCGCCCACGGCGAAGGCACGTTCAAGACCTTCGGCCGGGACGACCCGCAGGGCTATCTGGACAAGTACGCCATCGGCGAGTCCATCGCGGACGGCACGACGGTCCCCCTGCACTACAGCCTGGCTCCCAATGACATCCGCGTGCCGCGTGAGACCCTGGAGCGCGAGTTCCTGACGCTGGCCGAGGCCGCCGGCGTCAGCGACATCGACGAGCTGAACAAGATCCTAGACAAGGCCGTCACGCTCAAGGCCCTCTTGAAGTCCACCGACCGTGTAGACAAAGTAGCGCGCTTTGTGGCTGAGCACTACCGGGCCAACGTCGAGCCGCTGGGCTATAAGGCCTTCCTGGTCGGCGTAGACCGCGAGGCCTGCGCGCTGTATAAGCAGGCGCTGGATCAGTATCTGCCGCCCGAGTACTCGGTCGTGGTCTACACCGCCGCCCACAACGACGCTGAGCTGCTCCAACGCTACTATGTCCGCCGCCAGTACCCGCCAAGCGCGGCCGAGGGCCCCCAGGCGATCACCAACGAGGAGGCCGAGAAGAAGCTGCGCAAGGCCTTTATCAAGCCAGAGACGGTGCCCAAGATCCTGATTGTCACCGACAAGCTCCTGACCGGCTTCGACGCCCCGGTCCTGTACTGCCTGTACCTCGACAAACCGATGCGCGACCACACGCTCCTACAGGCCATCGCGCGCGTCAACCGGCCGTACGAAACCGACGCCGGCGAGAAGAAGCCGTCTGGCTTCGTGTTGGACTTCGTCGGCATCTTCGAGAAACTCGAGCGGGCGCTGGCCTTCGACTCGGACGAGGTCGAGGCTGTCATCACCAATCTGGACCTGCTCAAGACCACGTTCGCGTCCCTGATGCTGACGCAGGCGCCGGCCTACCTGCCCTTCGCCAACCCCTATGGCGACGACCGAGACCTCTCGGCTGCCATCGCCCACTTCACGGACAAGGAGCGCCGGCAGGCTTTCTTTGCCTTCTTCAAGCAGCTGCAGTCGCTGTACGAGATCATCTCGCCCGACGCATTCCTGCGCGAATATGTGCCGGCCTACGCTCGCCTGGCGGACCTGTTCGCTAAGGTCCGCATCGCCTTTGCGCCCCGCGTCCTGGCCGACCCCGACCTGCGCGCCAAGACGGCGGCCCTGGTCCAGGAACACGTCACTTCGGCCGGCATCCAGGCGCCGTCGCCTACCTACAAGATTAACGCCCAGACCCTGCAAGCGCTCAAAGAGAGCCAGGACCCGGACCCGGCCAAGGTCTTCAACCTGGTCAAGGGTCTGGTGGCGGCCGTGGACGAGAACGCTGAGACCCAGCCGTACCTGATCCCCATCGGCGATAGGGCTGAAGCCTTGCACGCTGCCTATGACGACCGGCAGGTCACGACCCAGGATGCCCTGGCCGAGGCGGCGCGGCTGGTGGAGGAGTACAACCGTATCCAGGCCGAGCGCTCTGCGCTCAACCTGGACGAAGCCACTTTCGGCGTCTACGTGACGCTCCAGCGGCACGGGGTGGGAGACGCACGCGAGCCGGCGGTGGAGATCAAGGCGTTGTTCGACGCCTACCCCCACTGGCGAGCTAACGCGGGCGCGCAGCGCGCTTTGCGAGCCAAAACTTACAAGGCCGTGATGGCGCTGGTGAACGGCGATGAGGATGCCGCGCAGGGCCTGGTGGACGACCTGATTCGGCCGGCACGGCGATGACCATCGAGAAAGATACTATCAAGAAGGCGCGCTCAATGCGACGTCAGGCCTGGTCTGAAGCTGCCTTCCGGTCTCGTGTGACAGAATGGGCAATCAAGATCGGCGTGGAGCCAACGGAGGTTCACCTGCGGTCGATGCGGCGCAAGTGGGCATCGTGCTCGTCGCGCGGCCGGCTGACGTTCGATACCAGCCTGCTCCGCCAGCCGCGCGACTTCGCGGACTACGTCATCGTCCATGAGTTGCTGCACTTGCGCGTTCCCAACCACGGCAAGCTCTTTAAGAGCCTGTTGTCCGCGCTTCTGCCTGGCCGGGAGCGGCATGGAAATTCCAGTAACGCGACTCCATCACGGTCCGGGAAGACGCGGACCCAGACACAACAACCTGACAGGTGATGCATGGAGCCCAAAGCCATCATCCATAACCATCTTGCCCACATTCAATTCAACTGCCGGAGTTGCCAGAGGGAGTTATTGGCTGCCTTCCATGATATCGGCGGTCGGTTCACATGTCCCGGCTGCCGTCAAGAGCACTCGATCCCCACGCTTCCCTGCCACTACAGTGCGGGATGCGACGGAGTCTATGCCCGTTGCGAGGGCAAACTCATCACTTCCCAGGTTGGGGGAAGTGTGGTGGAAAGCCCCGATTGGGAAACCCGGTGCGAGCGGTGTGGTGATGTATTGTATTACCGGGAAAAAGCGGCGCGCTGTTCCCGTGTGGTCTGCAATCGCTGTTTACGGCCCTATCCCGGCTAGGCGTCTGCCAGTGACCAAATCCAAAAGTCTCTAGCCCACGAAGGCGAGGGGATCACATGAAACGTGCCCGAACTCACTCTGTGACCTGGCTTCTCTCCACCTTGCTGGTAGCGACAGGATGCAGTCAGCCCTCCACGCCGCCCCCACCCACTCTTGACGGCCGGTTGATCGTCCTTGCGGATTACAACTTGTATGTCTTGTCCGATCAGTCCACGCCGGAGACTCCCGTCGACAAGCTACACCTGGCTGGCCCGTATGTCTACCGGCCCGTCGTCTCACGGGACGGCCGCTACTTGGTCTACGAGCTGGGGGTGGACCAGGGCCAGGGCGGCGGTGGCGAGGTCCGGCTGCACGATCTGGAGACGGGCGAAACCCGGACGCTGCTGTCCGTCACTTCCATCCCGGAATGTCTGAGCTGGGGCTGGACCAGCGACAAACTTGGCATCGTCAATGGGCCGGAGTTTTCGGTGATCGACCCGTTGAGCGGCTCCGCGCAACTGGTCTACACGGCGCCCTCGGCCGGCTACACCGCCGATCCTCTTGTGGCCCAGGCCGGCCAGGGCTCCGCCATCCACGGGAAGGTGACATGCGGCCATTGGGTAGGGCCAGACCAGATCCTCTTTACGCGTTTCGCCGGCCCCCTGCCGGGCCGGGTGACCAGCTCGGATGACCCCAAATTGGCGCCGAACCGGCTGACCCTGGCGGCCCTGGGCGATCCAGTGACGCTGGAGGATTATCCGGGGGGTTTTAGCCTTCTCGACGTGTCCTCCGACGGCGCCTATTTCCTGGTCTCGCCACTGCCGGACCTCAAAGCCTATGTGATCCGGGCTTTCCCACCACAGGGTGAAGCGCTGGCCCTGGACGCGATCCAGGGGCGGGAACTGGCCGTTCCGCCCGGCGCTCTGATTTTCCAGCTGCGCTTTGCTCCGGGCAGCAATGAGGTCTATTACGTGGGTGAAGGCGGCGTACACTTCATCAACCCGGAGACGCTGGAGGAACGCGTTGGCCCGGAGATGGATATTGACTTCCGAGGCGATTGGACGTGGATCGGCGATCCGGCCCGCAACCTGGTGGCGGCCTCCAGGCCTGTTACTGATAGGTCATACCAGATCGACCTGATGGATTTGAACACGGGCGGCCGGCGGGTGCTGGCCGAGCTGCCGGCCAGCGGAGCGCAGTTCGTCGCTTGGGTGCCCTCTCCATAAGGATCTCTCCTTGCATTGGACACCAGGAAACTGCGGGCTGATACCCTGGCCGAGAAACGCTTTCTTCTGGAAGTCTTCCCAGAACAGAGACCTACAAAAAAGGGCGCCCTGGAGGACGCCCTTTCTTTCAAAACAGACTAAGTTGCGCAGTCGACTGGACCTCAACTCTGCGCCTGCGTCTCGATACCGTTGTCACCGTTCCTTTCCAGGTCTCCAGCATCGGGCTGATCGCCGTCGGCGAGCCATAGGGCGCCTCGGTCACCAGCATGTCATTGCCGGAAGAGAAGACGCCTTCAGACCGCCCGACCGTCAACTCGCCCATTGCCTTGCGAACCAGATCATTGAGTAAGTTGCCTTCGTCCCCTTCATCCACCAGCGCACCGCCGACCTCGTCCCCATAAAACACCTGGGCCGCCAGCATCTTCGCGCCGATCAGGTCGAGGGCCGCTTCCTCCAGCGTGCTCTCATACACCGGGAAGTACAGGCGCACCGGCTTCGGCGCACCCGGCCGGTACAGCCGCCTCATCGCCTGCCAGACCACGGCCAGCGACCACTCCATCTCGAAGAAGATGGCGGTCGAGAACATGGTCAGGTTCAGGCCGACCTGGACCAGCCGGGCATTGGTCAGCAGCACGTCGAACTCGTGGACGTGCTGCTTGATCCAACTGGCGCGCCTGGCCGGGGCCAGGCTGGGCTTGAGCACCCCAACCCGTAGCCCATGCGCACGCAGGCACTCCTGCAGGCGTGGCTGGATGTCGCGCTCCCCGGTCTGGCGCACGTACACGAGCGTCTTCCGGCCTTGATGGTACTCCGCCAGGGCGGTGTTCGTTGTCCACTCTTCCTTAGGCAACCACATGGGCGTGGTTGCCTCGCTACCGAGCACGGCCCCGAACTGCCGGACCAGCTCTCGGCGGCGGACCGCCCACTTGCCCCTGCCGGAGAGGCGCCGGTTGAAGAAGACCTGTTCCGGCCGGAACATGGCGTCGGGCCGGTTCAGTGCGGCGTTGAGCCACACGCTGATCGCGCCCTTGCCGGTCTCCTCCTCCATCGTGTCCAGCGCCCAGCGGAACAGGCCCTCGGGGGGCCGGGTCTGGCTGCCGTCCGCGTCTTCATACTGCGCCCGCATCTCGGGCGTCATCGGGATGCGGACCACCTCTTCCGAGTAGGCCGGAAGCGGCAGGCCCACGTCCTTCAGGGACGAGAAGGTGCAGTATTTCAGGCCGAGGCCGGCGATGGCCGGGCTGATGCCGGGCTTCTCGCTCACCGTCTCGAAGAACTTGGTGCCCGTGAAGGCGCCGTCGTCGGGCACGGCGGCATCCGCATCCACGAAGAACGTGCGCTTGAGCAGGCCATACTTCTCCACCCAGCGCTGCTCGTCGTTGAACGCGAACTGCTGCCGGACCTCCGGCACCAGCCGGTACAGCAGCCAGAAGATCGACGTGCTGTACCCGGCGAACAGCGTGCCGGTCAGTCCCAGCACATACCGGGCCGCCCGGGTTAGGTTCATCAGCGAGAAGCCCACCCCCGTGCCTTTAGATTTAGCCTGATGGATCTCGTCCACGAGGCACAGGCCGAAGACGCCGCGGGCCTTCTTCTTGGCATACTCGGCAGCCGGGACACGGCGCAGGGCGCTGTTCTCGAACAGCGGCGCCCCGCACACGAGCCGCCGGCCATCACTGTCCTTGTCCATCTCTTTGTGTCTCCCCGTCTCCGGATCCCAGAACCGGCGCGTGATCGGCGCCTGGCAGAACCGGCGCTTGGTGCCGATGAACTGCTCGGCCTGCGCCGGCGTGACCGGCTCGCGCGGATGGCCGTCATCGTCGTACTTCTCGGCCACGATCCCGCCGCAGTGCGGGCACGCGCAGTAGGTGACCAGGCGGGATTGGACTTGCTCCGTCTCATCTCGCACGTAGACCCGGATCGTCCGCCTGGTCATCGCCGGCACGCGTCCGGAGCCCAGCTTGGCCGTCTCGTAGGAGAGGATGGCGAAGCTCTTCTCCGGCAGCGCCCCGGCCCGGTGGTCGGCGATGAACTGCGCCAGGCTGTACTTGCCGCTCAGGTCGTCCTCAGAGTTCTGGTCGCGGCTCACGCCCAGGCCCAGCCAGGCGTATCCACCGATCCGGCTGTCCAGCAGGTTGGGCTGCCGGGCACCGCGCCGGCGGGGGGGTGGACTTTTCTCGCCACGCTTCAAGGACGCCCTGAGCGCCGTGATGACGGCCTCTCCGAGCGGGACCTTCTGGCGCCTGGCCTGGTGATTGACCGCTGCCAGGCAGTCCTCCGCGCCATGGCCTTCGAGCTGGCCCTCATCCAGGGTCAGGCCCAGCGTATCTCGCAGATAGGCCCCGATCCGGGCCGGCTTCGCGAGCGCCTTCACGCTCACGTCCACGACCCGGCCGAGGGCGCCAGGCGTGACCTCCGGGATCTCCTTGGGCCAGTTCTCCTTGCCAGTGACGACGCCCGGCCCGACGACGAGCGCCGGATAGGGTGTCTGCCGCCTGTCCTTGCGCGCGTCCGCGGCGGCGATGTACTCGGCGATGGAAATGCCAACGGTGGTCTTACCAGCACGATCTCTTTCGTTTCCGAAAGCGCAGACTATGACTTCATCCGGAGCTGGTAATTGGTGAATTGGCAATTGGGTGTGGTCATTTCATCCCAGCACCAATTACCAATCCCCACTTACCGACCCCGGAGTTCGGCGTCTGACGGTGACCGTGGATTTCGCCGGAGCGAGGGGTCACCGTCTCAGGCTCAAGGGCCTTCAGTCGTTACGGGGTGAACGCCGAGGCGGCGCCACTTCCCACGGCGTTACCGTTCGGGCTGGCCCGGGCAGGTTTCGCCGTTATTAGCCGAATGCATGGACCCGCATTGCTGCGGGCCGGGGCCACGCTCGACCCCATCTCCGCGTTGACAAACCCCGCGCCGTGGCGCAGGCACAGACGGCCGAGCGCGATGGCCAGGTGCCGCTGAAAGTCGGTCAGGCCGGTCTCGTGCCGGCCCGGCAGGCGCCGGCCGCGCGAGAGCGGGTCGAAGACCGCCCACTCCCAGGGCTCCGGCTGCATGTCGTACTGAGGCACGTTGCGCGCCTGGACGACCTCCGCCAGCTGGCCCACGTACTTCTCCAGCACGTGCGCGATCCGGGCCGGATCGTCCAGCATGGTCAGCGCGCCGTCAGTCGTGAGCGTGGCCAGGCGGGTCAGGAAGCGTTCCTCCACCTGGACCTTCTTCAGTCCGGGGTCGTCGTCATCACCGCGGCCGTCCAGGAGCACCTCTTCTTCGGTGCCGTCCAGGTGCTTGCGGACCTGAAGCTTGACCACGTTGCCCTTGAGCAGCATGGCGCGTCCGTCCGGGTCGGTGACGCAGTTGGTGCCGAGCAAGCCACCGCTGACCTGCATGGCGATGTGGCCCTTCTTGGGCGTCATCGCCGGCTCGATCACGGGCGGCGCGAGCCGCGGGGCCAGCCCGGCCCAGTCGCGGCTGCCGTCTAGCCTGCGGGCGCACAGCTCGGCCTCGCGCAGCATGTCGTCCTCCGCGACGGCCGTGTACTGGAACCGGAACGGGCGGCCGTTCTTGCCCCGGACCGGGCTGGATGGCACGGTGTACTCGCCATTGCCACTCCCCAGTTCAGGCAGCGGCGCCAGGCTGGGCACCTGAACTTTCTTTGTTTTGCCGGCCGAGTCGACGGTCTCTTCCGTCTTCCAAGCAGTCGCGGAGTGACCGCCCTGCCAGCAGAGGAGCTCGCGCAGCAAGCGGCCCTCAGCGGGCTCGTAGCGCTCGCACTTGCGGGCGAAGATCACGACCTGCTTGAAGACGCCATATTCTTCGGCGGGCAGCTTGAAACAGCGCAGGTCCGTGTACCAGCCCCCGAGGTGTCGCGCGATCCGTTCGTTCAGGCGCTTGTGCGGGATGAGGTAGATCAGCACCCCGCCGGGCACCAGGGCCTCCGTGGTCGGGAGGTCGCACAGGAAAGACTCTTCCATGCGCCTCCCGCCGCCGGTCTCCTTCTCCCCGTCATA
>DAOUAB010000003.1:0-32510 GCA_034434015.1 Anaerolineales bacterium | reverse complement strand
GGGCCGGGCGGGGCCGGGAAATCGCGATGGTTGGACGCCAGCGTCACTGACAGGCCGCGCCCGTCCGCGTAGTGGACGAGCGTCGCCGCGGCTCGGATGGCGCGCTCGAGCGTGTCATCGGCGGCCGCGCCGATCACGACCGACGCGCGCACGTCCAGCAGGATCGTCAGGCCGGGCCGGGTCTCCTCCGCGAATTCCTTGACGACCAGGCGGCCGGCGCGGGCGGTCGAGCGCCAGTGGACGTGGCGCGGCGGGTCGCCCGGGCGATACTCGCGCACCCCCACAAACTCGCTGCCCGGCCCCACGGCCGCCAGCGGGTTTTGCACGGCGGGCCGCCGATCCAGCAGCGGGAAGCGCTGCAGGACGCGGTACTCGGGGAAGACCAGCACGCCGGTCGGCGCGGCCAGGGCGCGCTCGGCCGTAAAGAAACCGAAGGGCGCGCGACAGCTCAACCGCAGCGGCGGGAACTCGAACCAGCCGCGCCGGGCGAACAGGGTGGAATAAGACAGCCGGACCGATCCGCGCGCCGGCGCCGAGACGAAGAAGGGCTGCTCCCGGTCCGCCGCGGGCGCGAAGGGGCAGACTTCCAGGCCGCGGATGTGGACGGCCGGCTGGCCGCCGGGGTTGCGCAATTCCAGGGTGACGGTGGCCGCCTCGCCGACATGATGTTCCCGGTCGGCGGCGGCTGCCGGCGGCGCGTCGTCGAGCCAGCGCGCCAGCGTCAGGCCGCGCAGCATCCGGCCCGGCGCGCCGGCCGAGGCCAGCCACACGCCCAGCGCCAGCGCTGCGAACAGATACAGCCAGCTGACCTGCGTTTGATTGGCGAAGAGGTAGAAGACGACGGCCAGGCCGAACACGGCCCAGCCGCGCCGCGTGGGCCGGGCGATGCGGGCGCGCAGACGCGCGGTCAGGCGGGCCGGCGCCCGGGGGTTCGGCGTTCGGCGTTCGGTGGACATCGCATCTCCACAGGCCGCGCCAGCGCCCGGGCGGGCCGCGCCGTCACTCCAGGCGGCCGAGGAAGAACAGGCCGAGCGCGCCGACGACGGCGCCGCCGAAGAAGATCAGCGGGTTATCAACGCCGGACCAGGCCACCAGCAGGGCGCCGATGAAGGCGCCGGCCAGTGAGCGTCCCCACCAACTGCGCAGCATCCTGGAATAACGATTATTGCGATCGCTCAGCATAACCTTAACTCGACTCCCTCTAAACCGGCACAGACACCTGCGCCAGCAACGCCTCGGCCACGGCCAGCCCGGCCGCCAGCCCGCGCTGGCGGGTGAGCAGGCGATGCGCCATCGCCGCCGGGGCCACGGCCTTCACGTCGTCGGGCGTGACGAAATCGCGGCCCTGCAGCAGCGCCATCGCCTGGGCCGCGCGCTGGACGGCCACCCCGCCGCGCGGGCTGATGCCCAGGACGACGTCCGGGTGGCCGCGCGAGGCCAGGACCAGGTTGAGAATGTATTCCTTCACCGGCCGCGCCACGTCCACCTTGAGCACGGCCGCCTGCAGGCGCAGAATGTCCTCCAGCGACAACACCGGGCCCAGGTCGTCGAGCGGATCGCGGTGCTCCTCCTGCTCCAGGATGCGCAGCTCGGCCTCCCGGCCCGGATAGCCCAGCGACAGCGAGAGCAGAAAGCGGTCCAACTGGGCCTCGGGCAGCGGGAACGTGCCGGCCGTCTCCACCGGGTTCTGTGTGGCGACGACGAAAAACGGCTGCTCCAGCCGGCGCGTGACCCCGTCCGTCGTCACCTGCCCCTCCGCCAGCGCCTCCAGCAGGCTAGACTGCGTGCGCGGCGTGGCGCGGTTGATCTCGTCCATCAGCACCACGTGCGCGAACAGCGGGCCGGGGACGAACACAAACTCCTGGCGGCGCTGGTCGTACAGGCTGGAGCCGGTGATGTCGCTCGGCAGCAGGTCCGGCGTGCACTGGACGCGCTTAAAGTCGGCGTCCAGCGAGCGCGCCAGCGCCTTGGCCACCAGCGTCTTGCCGACGCCGGGCACATCCTCCAGCAGCACGTGCCCGCGCGCGATCAGCGCCGCGATGATCAGGCGCAGTTTGGCCGGGTCCACCACCACCGCCGCCTCGACGTTGGCGGTCAGCCGCGCAATCGGGCCGGCCGGGTCCGGGGGCCGAGATTGCGCTTCGGGCCGCGACTGAACTGCAATCATGCCGCGATTGTATCACGCAGGCCGGCGCCGCCCGATTGCCGAGTTCGTGCCGGGAAGGTATCATCCGGTGCGCACGAACGTGCCGGTTTCACGACGAAGGCCGAAGGACAGGCGTGCGTCTTTCGTCCTTCGCTATGGGTCACGATGCTCGAACCCCCCTCCAAAACCCTGATCTTCGTCGGCGCCCATCCGGATGATGAATCGTTCGGCCTGGGCGGCACCCTGGCCGAGTACGCCCTGCGCGGCGTCCGCGTGATCTACGCCTGCGCCACGCGCGGCGAGGCCGGCGCCGCCGACCCGGAGCATCTGGCCGGCCACGCCACGCCCGGCGACATGCGCTGGGCGGAGTTGCTGGCCGCCGCGCAGGCTCTGGGCCTGTCCGACGTGATCTATCTGGGCTACCGCGATTCTGGCATGACCGGCTCGCCCGACAACCATCACGCCGACGCCCTGGCCGCCGCGCCGCTGGAGGCGGTGACGGCGCGCGTCGTCCGCGTGCTGCGCGAGACGCGGCCGCAGGTCGTCATCACCTTCGACCCGATCGGCGGCTACCGCCACCCGGACCACATCGCCATCCACCGGGCGACGGTGCGCGCTTTTCACGCCGCCGGCGACCCGGCGCAGTACCCGGATGCCGGCCCGGCCTACGCGCCGCAGAAGCTGTACTTTCAGACCTTCCCCAAGGGCTTCCTGAAGACGGCCGTGAAAATCATGCCGCTGCTGGGGCAGGACCCGCGGCGCTTCGGGCGCAACAAAGACATTGATATCACGCAGCTGCTGGAGGACTTCCCGATCCATGCCGAGGTAACGATCCGGCCGGAGGCCGTCGAGCGCAAGCAGGCCGCTTCAGCCTGCCACAAGAGCCAGCTGGTCGGCGGCCCGCCGATGCGCGGCCCGATCGCGTGGCTATTGCGCCGGTGGCAAAACCGCGAGAGCTATATGCGCGCCTATCCCGCGGCCCACAACGGCGAACGGGAGACCGACCTGTTTGCCGGGGTGGTGTGACGCCGCGACGCCTGGCGGGCGGAGAGTCCCGTCGGGACGTCTCTACGCCGCGTGCGGCGTGGCGCGGCGGATGAAGGCCGCCAGATCGTCCTTCAGCCGAACCAGGGACGGCTGATGGATATACATCATGTGGCCGGCCTCGTAATACGTCAGAGTCACGTTGCCTTGCAGGCTGGGGTCCAGGCCCAGGCGCCGGAACGTGTACTCGGTGGCGAAGTACGGCGTGGCCAGGTCATAGTAGCCGTTGGCGACCAGGACCTTGAGATGGGGGTTCATGGTCATGGCGCGGCGCAACGTCTCCGCGACGTTGAGGAACTGGTTCTGGTACTCGGCGTAGCTCCAGGTCTGCCACAGGTTCGGGTGCAGGATTTCGTAGGGCAGATCGGTTTCGAACTTGAGCTCCGCGCGCACGTAGTCGTTGAACGCCGCCGTGTACGGCCCGAGGATGTTGGTGTAGCTCGGGTCATCCTCGAAGCGTTCGCCGGCCGCGTCGCGGTCTATGCCTGTGAAGCGGCTGTCCAGCCGCCCCACCGTGCGGCGCTGGTCGCGCAGCAGCTCTTTGGTGAAACGAAAGATTTCGATCCGCAGATCGGCGCGCTCGACGTAGTCCGGCGACAGGCCGGTGAGGCGCGCCAGCTTCGCCACGAGCCGGGCGCGCTCGTCCGCCGCCAGCGCCGCGCCCTTCATCAACCCCAGCGTGTAGTCGCCGGCCGCGAAGGCCTCCGCCTCGCGCAGGGCCGTCGGCAGGTCGGCCTGCAGATCGGGCGGCAGCCGGCGGTGATACCAGGCGGTGGCGGTGTAGGTCGGCAGGAACAGGACGTGCGGCAGGTCGTTGCCGGGGCCGAAACGCGCCGTCTGGAATTCCAGGATCGACGAGATCAGCATGACGCCGTTCAGGTACAGGCCCAGCCGCTCCTGCAGGTAACCGGACAGGCCGGCGGCGCGCGTGGTGCCGTAGCTCTCGCCGATCAGGAACTTGGGCGACGTCCAGCGCCGGTAGCGCGTGGTGTACAGGCGGATGAACTCGCCGATCGACTCGATGTCCTTGCGAAAGCCGTGGAACTCGCGCGCCTTCTCGCCGACGACCGGGCGGCTGTAGCCGGTGCTGACCGGGTCAATGAACACCAGGTCGGTCATATCCAGCAGGGAATAGTCGTTGTCCACCAGCCGGAACGGCGGCGCGGGCAGATGGCCGGCCTCGTCCAGCCAGACGCGGCGCGGGCCGAGCACGCCCAGGTGCAGCCAGACCGACGATGAGCCGGGGCCGCCGTTGAACGAGAACGTCACGGGCCGCCGGGCGCGGTCCGGCGCGTCGTCCCGGGTGTAGGCGATGAAGAAGACCGTGGCCTTGGGTTTCTCGCCCTCCGCCTCGCCCGCCTGCTCGCCCTTTTTCTCGGCCTCCTCTTTCAGCACCAGCGTCCCGGTCGTGACCGTGTAGCGGATCTCCCGGCCGCCGATGACGACGGTGTGTTTCGTCTCGACCAGGTTGTCCTGCGGGGCGGGCCGGGCGTCTGGGGCGGGTTTGGGAGAGGCGTTCGTGTCAGGCATAGCGGTCACCTAATCCAGCGGCAGTTTGGCGATCTGGAACACGCAGTTGGCGTCGCCGCGCGCCTTGCACAGGGTCTCGACGATCTCAAAACGCCGCCCGCCGGAGGCCCAGAAGGTGGCCTCCTCCAGCAGGCCGCCCGCCAGGTGGCAGCACGGCTCGTCCGTGCGGCGCCCCCAGCACACCGGGCAGCGCTCGATCACCCACAGGTAGTGCGCCTCGGTGTCGGTGACCTTGACGACCTGATCGCTGAACTGGTTGAAGACGCGCGCGAACACGTCCAGCCCCACCCGGAACTTCACCCCGAGCGGGATGACGCGCATGGGCAGGTCCGAGATGCCGATCACGGGGTCGAAGTCTTTCAGGCCGAGCGTGAACGTCCCCTGGCCGATATGATGGTTGAGCCGCCGCCCCTCGCGCTCGCCGAAGACCTGTTCCACCGCCGCCTGCAGCGCGCTGATGGTCTCAAACGCAAAGCGCTTCTCCAGGTTGTTGGGCAGCAGCGAGCTCGTGCCCAACTGCGGCTGCCCGGCGACGTGCAGGACCTCGTTCAGGCGGTCGCGGCCCAGCGTCTGGCGCATCGACGCCATCAGGACGCGCCCCATCCGGTTGGGATAATAGTAGCTGGGCATCTACGGCTCGACCAGGACCGCGATCACTTCGCCCGGCCCGTGGACGCCCACGGTCAAGGTCATTTCGATATCGGCCGTGCGGCTGGGGCCGGTGACGAAGAGCGCAGCGCTGCGAGCGCGGAGCGCGTCCGCCAGGTCGGGCCGCGCATGGAGCCAGGCGGCCAGCGTGGCGTGCAGTTGATCGGGCGTGAACACAGCGATATGCGCGCGCACCGACATCGCCGCCAGGCGCGGGCGTCCCGGCCCGGCCAGCAACACCAACGTGCCGGTCTCGGCCACGGCGGCGTCCACGCCCGTCAGGCCGACCGCGATCGTCTCCAGGTCGGCCAGCCGCTGCGCCCGGTCCGGGCCCGGCGGAACCTCGCCTGCATCCACCTGCACCCCGGCCTGGCGCAGCGCATCCAGCAGGCCCGGGACCGGGAGGTGCGCCCCGCCCCACGCCAGCACGCGGCCCGCGCCGCGCTCACGCACCAGCCGGGCGACGAGCGCCGCCGCCTCCGCCTGGCGCGTGCTCAGGAAGGCGCCGTTGAGCGCGCGCAGTTCCTGGGCGAATTTCTCGGCCAGCTCGGACGGCGGAGGGGGGACGGCGGACGAAGGGAGTTCGACCGACGGCGCAGGCGGCAGGCGCGCCGCAGCCAGGGATTGACGGATCTGGGAGAGGATGGCCGAACGGGAATCGGGCATGGGGGTAACGGCTCGCTGACAGGTGATCGCTGACGGCTATCGGCGCGGGCGGCGTTGCGCCCAACGGCTGCGGAAGGTCCGGCGCGCGAAGGCCGGAAAATCGCGGCGCCGGGTCCAGGCATCGGCGGGCGGCGGCAGCCAGCGCAGGTAACCGTCGCGCGCAAGCAGGCCCGTGCCCAGCCCGGCGAAGAACTGCCCGATCCGGTACAGGGCGGGCGAACGCATCGCGAGCGCAAAGGCCCTGATCCCCCACCTGAGCCAGGCCGGCGGCTGCCCGGCGCGGACGTGGCGATGGCGCACCGCCAGGAGCATAGAGGGGATGTCGATGCGCACCGGGCAGATATCGCGGCAAGCGCCGCACAGCGTGCTGGCGTTGGCCAGCTCATTGAACTCGGCGCCGAAGAGCGCGGGCGACACCACCGAGCCGATAGGGCCGCTGTACACGGCGCCGTAGCCGTGCCCGCCGATCTCGCGGAAGATCGGGCATACGTTCAGGCACGCGCCGCAGCGGATGCACAGCAAAGCCTCGGCCAGCTCGCCCCCCAGCATCGCCGAGCGCCCGTTGTCCACCAGCACCAGGTGAAAGGCCTCGGCCCCGTCCGGCTCGCCGGCCTGCCTCGGCCCGTTGACCAGCGAGACATAGCTGGAGGCCTTCTGCGCCGTGGCCGAGCGCGGCAGCAGGCGCAGCATCACCTCCAGGTCGGCCAGGGTCGGCACCAGGCGCTCCAACCCCATCAGGGCGATGTGGACGCGCGGGACGTCCTTGGTCAGGTCGGCGTTGCCCTCGTTGGTGACGATGACGATGGTGCCGGTCTCGGCCACGCCGAAGTTGACGCCCGTGAGGCCGACGTCGGCGGCGAAGTAGACCTGGCGCAATTCCCGGCGCGCCACGGCCGTCATCTGCTCCACGTCCAGCGTCGGCGGAGCGCCAAACCGTTCGTGAAACAGGTCGGACACGTCCTCGCGCCGCAGGTGGACGGCGGGCGTGATGATGTGCGACGGCGTCTCGCCGCGCAACTGGATGATGAACTCGCCGAGATCGGTCTCCACCACGCGCGCCCCGGCCTGCTCCAGGGCCGCGTTCAGGTGGATCTCCTCGCTGACCATCGACTTGGACTTGGCCACCACCGGCGCGGCGCCCGGCCGGGCCGCGCCGCGCACCAGGTCCAGGATGATCCGGCGCGCCTCGTCGGCCGTGGCGGCCCAATGGACATGCCCGCCGTTGCGCTCGACGTTGGCCGTGAACTGTTCAAGATACTGGTCGAGCTTCGCCAGCGTCTGGAGGCGGATGGCGCGCCCCCGGTCGCGCACCGCCTCGCTGTCCGGCAACTCGGCGAAGCGCTGGTTGCGGCCCGCGACACGGCGCTCGGCGTTGCGGTCCAGCGCCAGTTGCAGCACCGGGTTTTTCAGAGACGTGTGGATGCGGTCGGCGAACGGGGCCAGCGGCTGGGACATAGCGTCACCGGTTGACGTGGTAGGCGGCCGGGATGTACGGCCATGGATCGATTGTAGCAAATTCGGCCAGCAATTCCGGCGTGACGGGCGCGCCGGGCCGGCGGTCGGCGCGCCAGCGCCGGAAGGGGTGGAGGCGCAGCCGCGCCTGCGCGAACTCCTCGACCACGAGCTGCGCCGTGATTCCGTACTCGTCCACGAAACCCTGCCGCTCGAACTCGTCCAGCACCGGGGCCGGGTCGAACGGGACCGAGCGAAAGGCCGCGCGCCAATCACGGCCGTCGCTCTCGAGCAGCAGATAGGAGGCGCGGTGCGCGCCGTCGAGCGGCACGCCGACCGAACCGGGGTTGAGCACGCGCCAGCGCCCGGCGCGGCGGTCCATGGGCAGGTGCGTATGCGCGGCGACCACCGTCGTCTCCTCGACGCCCGCCAGCCAGGCCGCGACGTCGGCCTCGGGCGAGTCCCGGTAGATGGACTGCGTGTTGTCACGCGGCGAGCCGTGGACCACGCGGATCGGCGGGCCGTCCGGGAAGCGCAGGCTGAGCGTATCCGGCCAGGCGGCGATGACGGCGTGCCAGCGCGCGTTGAACTGGCGCTTCAGCCAGGGCAGCAGCGTGTAGTCGCGCCAGGCGGCGGGCATGCGCGGCGTCTGGTAATCGAGCAGGTAATACTCGTTGTTGCCCCGGATGACGGCCCACCCCTCGGACGCCACGCGCTCCAAAACCTGGGCCGAGAACGGGCCCCAGTTGATGACATCGCCGGCCACGACGACATGGTCGACGCGCCACCGGGCCAGGTCGGCCAGCACGGCCTCCAGCGCCGGCCGGTTGCCGTGGATATCGGCCAGGATCGCCAGAGTCGTCACGCTAAAACCTCCGGCACCCAGCCGCGCAGCGCCCGCAGGGCCGCCGGGTTCATCTTGTGGCCAAGCTCATGTTCCACGTAGACGACGTCCGCGCCGGCGGCGGCCAGCGCGCCGCGCGCCAGACGGGCCTCGGCCACCGGCACCGTCTCATCCTTCAGGCCGTGCGCGATCAGCGCCCGCTTCCCGGCCAGGCGGCCGGGGACCGCCCACGGGCGCGCCGGCTCCGGCAGGAAGCCGGCCAGCAGCGCGACGCCGCGCGCCAGCTCCGGCGTGTCCAGCATCAGCGCCGCGCACATCGCCGCGCCCTGGCTGAACCCGATCAGGACCACGCGCCCCGGATCGACCGGAGACGCGTCCGGCAGGCGGCGGACGAACTCGCGCAGCGCCGCCAGGCCGGCCTGAAAGGAGTCGCCATCCGCCAGGTCCCGATACCAGCCGAAGCCGGAGTTGACGGCGACCGGCGCGCGCGGCCGGAAGAGGGCCGCCGAGGACGGCACGGCCGAGTCGAAGATCGACATCACGTTTTCGTCGCCCAGCCAGCCGTGGACCAGGACCGCCGCCGGGGCGCGGCCTGCGCCGCTTGCGGGCCGCGACACGTGGTGAAGGTTGAGGGAAGTCACAACTGCCATTGTACCCTTTGAGGCGGCGCCGGAGTTTCGGGTACACTCACCCCCATCCTCAGGACCAGGAAAGGACGCCTGTTCATGAAATGCCGTGTCATGTTGATCGCGCTGGCCGCCCTGCTCGCCGCCTGCGGGGCCGGGCCCACGCCTCCGCCGCCGTCCAGCGCCCCGGTTGAAAGCACCGCCGCCGCGCCGCCCGGAGGCGGGGTGAGGCTGACCTGGCACCGCGAGGGCGGGATCGCGGGCTTCTGCGACGTGCTGACCGCCACGACCGGCGGCGAGGCGCAGGCCGGCGTCTGCAACGCGGAGCCGGTCATGGGCCGGCTCACGCCGGAGGAGCGCCTGCAATTGCAGACCTGGGCCGCGACATTTGGCCCGGTCATCATCGTCATCGGTGATCCGGCCGCGGCTGACTCGCTGTTGACCACGCTCGAGATGAACGGCCTGGGGACCGGACAGCCGACCGACGCGGAACAGCAGGCGATGCTGGATTGGGCGTCGGCCGTCTACACGCGGCTCCGGCCGCCGGGCTAGACTCGCCTTGAGACCCCCGTGACAGCCGGCCGTCAGGCTCACAAGCCGGGCAGTCAGGAACCAGAATCGGAGTGAGGGCGTCTTGTTTCATGAAAGGATGAATGACATGAAACGCCTGTCTCTTGCCCTCACTGTGGTTGTCCTGGCGGCGGCTTGCGCTCCGCTGGCCGCGCCGGCTACCAACACGCCGCTCCCACCCGCGCCGACGGAGACGCCGGCCGATGCGGACCTCACGCCCGCCCAGCGCGCCGCGCGGCAGGCGTTGATGGCGTCGCTCAATCTCTCGGCCGATCAGGTCAGGCTCATCAGCGCCGAGGCCGTGGACTGGCCCGACGGCTGTCTGGGCGTGCGCCGCCTCGACGCGCTGTGCGCGCAGGGGATCGTGCCCGGATATCGCCTGGTCATGGAAGCCGAGGGCCAGCGTTACGAGTACCACACCAACCAGGATGGCAGCGTGATCGCGCCCGACGCGCCGACGCCGGCCTCCGACGCCGCCGTTCAGGCCGCCCGGGAGGCCCTGCAGGCCGCGCTGGGCCTGGAGGCGTCCGAGATCACACTCGTCGAGCGCACGCTGATGGAGTGGTCGGACGCCTGCCTGGGCCTGGGCCAACCCAACATGATCTGCGCGCAGGCGCTGACGCCCGGCTGGCTGATCGTGCTCGAGGCGCAGGGGCGGGCCTACACCTATCACGCCAACGCCGACGGCAGCGCCGTCTACTCCGCGACGCTGGCCCTGCGCTGGCACCGCGAGGGCGGCCTCGCCGGCTTCTGCGACGACCTGCTGGTCGAGTGGAGCGGCGTCGCCCAGCCGCGCGCGTGCAAGCTGCGCATCGCCTACCCGGAAGGCGCGCTCACCGACGCCGAATTGCAGCAGCTCCAGGCGTGGGGCATGCTGTTCGGGAGCGTGACCCTCACGCAGACCGATGAGGCGGCGGCGGACGCGATGACCCTCACCTTGAGCCTGAGCGGCTTCGGCCTGGCCCAGCCGACCGAGGCCGAGCAGCAGGCCATGCTGGAGTGGGCGCAGGCGGTGTTCACGCGGCTGGCGCGGCCCTGAGCGCGCCCTCCGACCGTAGCGAATTCTTTTCGGTATACGTTCGCCCCGAGCCGCCTGAACAGCTCGGGGCGCTCTGCGTCAAAGGAACCGGATATGCGTTCGGTTCACACCGGCACGAAAGCGGCCAGCCCAAAGGCAACCGCCAGGCACAGGCCGGCGGGCAACGCCACTGCCAGGGCGGCCAGGGCGCCGAACGCCATCCAGTAACGCGTGAGCGCCAGAACGGCCAGCGCCGCGAGATTGACGAACAGCGGCGCGCACAGCGCGGCGAACCCCAGGGCGGTCAGCACGGCGTCCGGCACGCCGCTGCCCCCGCCGTCCAGGGCGCCGGACGCCAGCGCGGCGCCGGCCAGGCCGAAGGGCGCCAGGACGCCGATCAGGCCATTGACGACGAACCAGCCTAAGAAACCCAGGACAAAATCGAGGGTCTTCTGGCTGCGCGTGGCGTACGCCCTGCGGCTGAGGCGCACCCTATCCTGCCAAAGACTCTAGCCGGTCCACCAGGCCGGCCAGCACCTCGAACGCCGCCTCGACCGTCTCCGGCGCGGCCAGGTCGACGCCGGCCTCCCGGATCGCGTCCAGCGGATAGCGCGAACTGCCGGCCTTCAGGAAACCCAGGTAGGCCTCGGCCGCGCCGGGCGCGCCGGACAGGATGCGGCGGCTGAAGGCGTTGGCGGCCGAGATGCCGGTGGCGTACTGGTAGACGTAGTAGCTTTCGTAGAGGTGGCTGAACGTGGCCCAGGTGATGCCCACGCGCTCGCGGTCCACGTGCACTTCGCCCCCGTACGCCTCGGCGAACAGGTCGGTCATGCGCTCGATCATGGCGGGGGCCGTCAGGCCCTGGCCGCGTTCGACGCGCTCGTGCATCTCCAGCTCGAAGCGCGCCAGGGTCGGCATGATGAAGAAGTAGCGGTGGAAGTTGGACATCGCCTCTTCGATCACGTTGATCTGGAAATCCCGGTCCGTGGACTGCGCCAGCAGGTGGGCGCGCACCATCGCCTGGTGGAAGTTGGAGGCGACCTCGGCCGCGAACAGCGAGTAACTGCTGTAGACCTTCGGCTGCGTCTGCCACGTCAGGTAAGAGTGCATGGAGTGGCCCAGCTCGTGCGCCAGGGTGCTCAGGCTGAACAGGTCGTCGGCGTAGGTCATGACGATGAACGGAGGCATGCCCTGCGCGCCCCACGAGAACGCGCCCGAGAATTTGCCCAGGTTGGGGTAGAGGTCCACCCAGCGGTCCTCCAGGCAGCCGCGGCGCATGACGCGCACGTAGTCCTCGCCCAGCGGCGCCAGGCCGGCGCAGATCCAGTCCACCGCCTGAGCGTACGGGACGTGCGGCGTGGTCGCGGTCAGCGGCGCCCAGATGTCGTACGGGTGCAGCGTCTCCACCTTCAACGCCCGACGCCGGACGCGCCAGTAGCGGTGCCAGGTGGGCAGGTTGCGGCGGAAGGTCTCGATCAGGTTGTGGAACACCGCCGCGGGGATGTTGTTCTCGAAGAGCGAGGCGGCCAGCGTCGAGGGGTGCCGGCGCGCGCGCATCAGGAAGACCCGCTGCCGGATCGCCGTAGACAGGTTACCGGCCAGGGTATTCTTGTGCGCCAGGTACGCATCCAGGTAACTCTGCCAGGCCGTCCGGCGCGCCTCCCGGTCCGGCCCGGCCAGGATGGCGTCAATCGAGCCCTGCGTCACCTCCACGGAACGGCCATCGGCGGCCGTCGCCGGCGCGAAGACCAGGTCCGCATCGGTGAGCAGGCTGGCGGTCAGGCGCGGCCCCGCGAACGGCTCGGCCAGCAGACCCAATAGCTCCTCCACTTCGCCGGAGCGCACGTGGGCCTGCTTGCGGAACACGTCCCGCACGAAGTGCGCGTAGGGCGCCAGGCGCGGCTCGGCCGCGATCCAGCCCAGCAGGGTTGGCTCGCCGATCGCCAGCAGCTCCGGCTGGAGGAACGCGATGGCGGCCCTGGCCTGGCCGTCCAGGCCGTCCGCGCGGCTGAAGCGTTCGGACGCGGCGGCGTCGGTGGTGTCGGTATAGTAATCAATGGCGCTGAAAGCCGCCACGATGTCCACGCGGCGCCGCAACGCGTAGATGGCCTCCAGCGCGTCGGCCAGGATCGTCGGCCCCTCCCCCAGGCGCCCTTGAAACTGCTTCAGCTCCGGCAAGGCGGCCAGCAGGGCGTTCAACTCCGCCTCCCAGGCAGCCGGGTCGGCGAAGACGCTTTCGGCGTTCCAGGTGAATTCGCGCGGGACCTCCCGACGCGGGGGAACAGGGATCGTCATGTGAGTCCTTTCTGCTGAACAGGGGAGAGGGCGTCGCCGAAGGGGCGCCGGACGGGCCGCCTCCGAGAGGATACTCTGGAAGGGCCGCCGTGGTTCAGCGCCCGGCCAGGATCTCGGCCAGGTGCCGGCACTGGACCGCCACGCCGTCCCGGCGCAGGCCGCCCTGGATGTGCATCAGGCAGCTCATATCGCAGCCGACCAGCGTCCCGGCGCCGGCGGCGCGGATGTTTTCGATCTTCTTGTCCAGCACCGCGGCGGACAGGTCGCCGTGCTTGACCGCAAACAGGCCGCCGAAGCCGCAGCACTCCTCGGCGCCGGTCAGCGGCGTCACCTGCGCGCCGCGCACGTGGGCCAGCAACCTGCGCGGCTGGTCGGTGACGTGCTGGTACCGCAGCAAATGACACGAAGCGTGATAGGTCAGCGCGCCGTCGAAGCGCGCGCCGACGTCCGTCACCCCGAGCACGTCCACCAGGAACTGCGCGAACTCGTAGGTGCGGGCGCCCACCTGGCGCGCCCGCGCCAGATCGGCGGGGTCATCCCGGAACAGGTCGGCGTAGCTGTGCGTGACCATCGCCGCGCACGAGCCGGACGGGACGAGGATCGGGTCCGGCGCCGTCGGCTCGAAGACGTCCAGGAAATGCCGGGCTATGGCGCGCGTCTCGTCCCGGAAGCCGCCGTTGTAGGCCGGCTGGCCGCAACAGGTCTGGCCCGGCGGGAAGCGCACTTCCATGCCCAGGCCTTCCAGGACGGCGACGACGGCCTCGCCGACGTGCGGGAAGAGCGAGTCGACGAGGCAGGTGATGAAGAGCTGGACGCGTTGCGGTCGAGAGGGGAGGGTCATAGCGATGAGGATTTCGGAAACGGCCGGAGACCCCGGTATTATAGCGGGGCGGGTGCGTTTGGGCGAGCGCCCCGGCAATCAGGGCGCCTGCGCCGATGGTGGTCAATCTCCAGGCCGCCGCGCCTGGGCGCAACCATTTCCATCGTCGCCCCGGCGAAGGCCGGGGCCCAGAACTCCCGCTCGTCTGCGCGCGTCTGCTCCTGGAGGCCGGCTTTCGCCGGCATGCCGTGGGTGCTGGGTGTCTGACAGGCGGACGGGTCAGCCCAAAAGCCCGAAGGCACCCGGCCATCAGGGAGTGCTGTAAAATCAGTGGACGCGGCCGTCTGTCGTCGGTCATCCGTGGTCTGCCCTCTGACATGCCTCATCGCTCCGTCCTCTACGAATTCGTCGTCCAGCTCGACAGCGGCGCCTGGGGCGTCGCCTGCCCGGTCGATCAGTCGCTCATCGGGCCGGTGGCGTACGGCTGGGACCGCTACCAGAAGGACCCCGCATCGCTGACCTTCGGCGGCGGGCTGTTGGCCGGCTCGCCCCTGCCCGGCACGCGGCGCATGATCGTCTGCGGTTACTCGCCCCAGTGGGAGGGCTTCTACGTCTCGGCGCTGGGCGGCGCGATGTACGTCATGCGGCGGATGGGCGTCAATTTCGTCTGGCTGCGCGGGCGCGCGCCCGTGGACTCCGTCCTGATCCTGAACCTGAAAAACGGCGAATACTCGGCGCGCCTGGAGCCGATCGACGCCGACGCGCTGTGGGCCGGCTGGACCGATCCGCAGGGCCGGACCTGGACGGGCTTCTACGCCCTGCAGCAGCACGTCTTCCATACCTATAAAAGCGAGTACGACGGCGACTGGCTGCGCGTGCTGGCGGTCGGCCCGGCCGCGCGCCTGACCCGGGAGGGCGCCATCGGCTCGAACGCGGTCAAGAAGGGGGCGCTGAGCGTCATCGACGACTGGGCCGGGCGCGGCGGTCTGGGCTCGCGCCTGCTCCAGCACCATCGGATTGCGGCCGTGGTCTTTGGCGGCGACTGGCAGGACCCGGACATGAAGGCCGGCAAGGAACTCGACCAGTATTTCGTCGAGCGCTTCGGGCTGAAGGCCATCCAGGCGGACCTGGTGCTGAGCGAGAAGTATCGCTACGTGCCCAAATTCGACACGGGCGGCACGTTCGGCGTCAACATGCACACCGCCGACGACCGGCTGCTGGCCTTCAATTACCGCTCGATCTACGCCCCCGAACCCGAGCGCCTGAAACTGCACGACGGGTTCATCCTGGACCACTACCTGAAGCAGTTCAACGACGAGATCATCGCGCCGCGCAATTTCGACCACTGCGGCGAGCCGTGCGCCGTCGCCTGCAAGAAATTCGTGGGGGAATACAAGAAAGACTACGAACCGTACGCGGCGCTCGGCCCGTTATGCGGCGTGTTCGACCAGCGGGCCGCCGAGCGCCTGAACAAATACGTGGACACGCTCGGCCTGGATGCCATTCAGGCCGGCGGCACCGTGGCCTGGTTCATGGAGTTGATCGCCGCCGGCCTGGTCCCGGCCGCGGACTTCGGGCTGCCGGCCGAGGGGCCGCGCGGATTTCCGGTCGGCAGAGAAGCCGGAGGGAAGGCCCTCCCCTCCCCCGAGGACTTCGACCTGGTCGCCGACTCGGCCCACAACGCCGACTACGCCATCGCCGTGCTCAAGATGATGCTGTTCACGGACCACGGCGCGCCGTTCCGCCAGGGCCTGCGGGCGGCGGCCAAATGGCTGGACGCCCGCTACGGGATCAAGTCGCTGGACCGGGCCGTGTTCACCGCCCACGGCGAGCAGGGCTGCATGGTCCCGAACCAGTACTGGACCCCGGGCATGTTCGCGCCGATGCCGCTGATGGGCAAGTACTTCTCTTATTACGAGAACACGTTTTACGAGCCGCACGCGCTGGGCCGAAAGAACGTGGAGCGTTTCGTCTACGAGCTGTACTCCGAGAACACCGGCGCCTGCCGTTTCCATCGCAAGTGGACCGAGGCCCTCATCGACGAGGTGGTCACCAGCCACTTCGAGCTGCCGGGCCTGGACTACTGGCGCATGAATTTCCAGGTCGCCCGGGCGATCCACGCCCACCAGTCGGCGCGCAGCGTCCCGTGGGAATCGCGCCGGACAGTGGACATCATCGTCGGTTTCCTGGAAAATTGGGAACAGGACGGATTGACCGACCCGGACCTGCTGGCCTGGCTGGCGCGCTTCCGGGCCGACCGCGACCAGGCGGCGCGCGATTTCTGGCGGGCCATGTACGACGGGATGAATGCGGCGTTTGAGCAGGGCCTGCCCGAGCCGCCTCCGGCGGCGCACGGACCGTTGACGCCGAAGTGACTCACGGAAAGGTCGAGCCTGATGAAAATCAACTTCTACGCCACCCTCCGGCCGATCGTCGGCGGCAAGACCATTGAGTTCCCGGAGGCCGCCGGCCTGACGGTGATGCAGACCATTGAGGCCCTGATCGCGCGCTATCCGGATCTCAAGCCGGAGCTTTTCCGCTCGGATGGCACGCTCTACCCGCATATCCACTTCTTTATCAATGGGCGCGACGCTGAGTTCCTCGACGACGGTCTGAGCTACGTCATCCAGCCTGACGACACCATCAACATCTTCCCGCCCGTCGGAGGCGGCTAGATGCGGACCCTGGTGCACGAGATGCGCGGCCTGCCGCTCTGGCTGCTGCGCGAGTATCTGGTGGAATTGGGCGGCCGGGCCGTTGACGAAACCACGGTCGCCGGGGAGGCCTGGCGGGCGCGGCTGACGCGGCTGGAACCGTTCCGGCTCGGCTCGCTCGAAGTCGGCCAGGTGCGGCTGGAACTGGAGATCGAAGAGGCTCAGGCGGACGCGTTTATGGCGCGCTTTGACCTGAAGACCCTGCGCGCGGGGGGATGAACCAGACTGTCCGCAAAATGAAAGGGCGGGTCGGAGACCCGCCCTTGCGTTCTGGGCGGATGACGGCTCCCCCAAACCGGCCGTCATCCAAAATCAGGATCACCTTCAGAGGATTTCCAGTTCCTTGAGCTTGGCCTCCGGCACCACGCCGTTCTCCCAGCCGCGGGCCTTGTAGTATTCGGCCAGCATGTCGTCCAGCTCGCAGACGTGGCCCTGAGAGCCCGGCATCGTGGACGGCTCATGCGTGAAGCGCTTGGGCAGGTAGTCGGAGCCTTCGCGGAAGCCCGCCAGGTTGTTGTAGTAGCGCTCCAGGTTGTAAATGCGCTCGCCGGTCTTCAGCACATCGGCGGCGGTGAAGGGCACGCCCACCATGGCCGAATACTGCTGAGCATACTCGTCCGCGCCCTCGGCGAACGCGCTGAACTTGCACAGGTCCAGGCTATCCGAAAAGGCGTGCACATCCTGGAAGACCTTGGTCAGCTCACCTTTGCCCTTCCAGGCCAGCGGATCCACCTTGAGCGAGCCGAACGGCATCACGCCCAGCTCCGCCGCCGGGGTGTAGGCGCGCAGGTGACAGGCCCCGCGGTTGCTGGTGGCGTAGGCGATGCCCATGCCCTTCAGGCCGCGCGGGTCGTAGGCCGGGATGCCCTGGCCCTTGACCGTCATGGCGATCTCGGGATGGCCGAAGTGCTTGGCGACCGCGTTCGCGCCGTCGGCCAGGATGTTGCCGATGCCCTCGCGCATGGCGATCTTGCGGACCGCCTCGGTCATGCCGTAGATGTCGCCCCACTTCAGACCGCCTTCGCCGTTGGTCCAGCCCTTTTCCGTGGCCTCCATCCAGACCGAGATCGGGTGGCCTGTTTCAATGGCGTCGATGCCGTAGTCGTTGCACAGGTCGATCATCTTGGCCACCGTGGCGACGTCGTTGTTGCCGCAGTTGGCGCCCACCGACCAGGCCGGCTCGTACTCGACGCTCTCCATGCGCAGGCCCTTCCACGGCCCTTCCTTGATCTCGACCTCTTTCTTGCACGCCACCGGGCAGGCGTGGCAGGTCGGGTCATCGACCAGGATGTGCTCCTTGACGTACTCGCCGCTGATCTTCTCCGCATCCGCGCCGAAAGACGTCAACTGGCTGTTCCGGGACGGCAGGGCGCCCATGTTGCTGGTGATGTTCATCAGCACGTTGGTGCCGTAGACCGACAGGCCGCCCTTGCGCGGGCTGGTGATGTTCTCCGGGGCCATGATGGTCGCCAGGGCGCGCTCATGGGCGGGCTTCCAGGCGTCGCGGTCGGCGGCTTTGACGATCTTCTTCTCCGCCTTGACCACGATGGCCTTGAGCTTCTTGCTGCCGCCGACGCAGCCGGTGCCGCCGCGGCCGCTGGCGCGGTCGTTCTCGTTGACCCAGCACGCGAACTTCACCAGGTTCTCGCCGCCCGGGCCGATCGCGATGACGGTCAGGTCTTTCTCGCCATACTTGGCCTTGAAGTGCTTGACCGTGTCATGCACGCCCTTGCCCCACACCTCGGAAGCGTCGTGCAGCTCCACCACGCCGTCGTGGACGTAGGCGTAGACCGGCTTGGCGGATTGGCCCTTGAAGACCAGGCCGTCGAAGCCCGCCCAGCGCAGACGCGCCGCGCTCCAGCCGCCGTGGTGCGAGTCGGTCACCGTGCCGGTCAGCGGGCTCTTGGTGACGATCGCCATCCGGCCGCTCATGTTGGCCTCCGAGCCGGTCAGCGGTCCGTTCATAAAGCACAGGACGTTGTCCGGCCCAAGCGGGTCCACTTTCGGACCGGCCTCGAACACGTAGCGGACCCCCACACCCCGGGCGCCGATGTACTTGCGCTTCCAGTCCTCCGGGATCGGCTTGTAGTCGACCTTGCCGGTCGTCAGGTCAACATGGCCGACTTTGTCTGCGTAACCACCGAGCATAGCAGCCTCCTGTGAAGGTAGATGGGGATGCGGGCGAAATAAAACAGGCGTTGTGTCTCTCGATCACAACGCCTGTCTGCCTCTCAATCGGGCTGGCGCAGCCGTGTTGGACGCAAACGCGCAACACGCAACTCTGGTCCGCATGTGGGTTAGGGCACGGCCTGTTCTCATGTCTATAATAGCGATAACCGGGTGCCAAGTCAAATGCAATAGCCGAACTGAGATCGAAAGTCACCCCCAGCGGCGTCATTCGTCAGGCGAGATGTTTTGTAATGCTCATCACAAGTGTGCACAACCCGCGGATCAGGGCGCTCATCCATCTGCGCGAACGCCGCCATCGCGAGGCCGAGGGCGTCATCCTGATTGAGGGCGCGGACGAACTGGCCCTGGCCTTGAGGGCCGGCGTCCAGCCTCGCGCGGTGTTCGTCTGCCGGGAGCGGCTGGGCGCCGCCGGTCCCCCCTTCCCGTTGCCCGCCGGAGCCGAGGTGTTCGAGGTCAGCCGGCCGGTGTTCGAGAAGATCGCCTACCGCGAGAACCCGGACGGCTGGCTGGCGGTCGCTCCCGCGCCCCGCTGGTCCCTGGACGGGCTGGCGCAGGAACTCGACCGGGCCGAGGCGGGCCGGGCGCCCGGCCGAGGCGGGGCGGATCGCCATCCGCCTCTGCTGCTGGTGTGCGAGGCGGTGGAGAAGCCGGGCAATCTGGGCGCCATGTTGCGCACGGCGGACGCAGCCGGCGCTGACGGCGTGATCGTGTGCGACCCGGCGACCGACCTGGGCAACCCCAATGTGGTCCGCGCCAGCCGCGGCGCGTTGTTCTCGGTGCCGGTCGCGCTGGCCGCCAGCCGGGACGCGCTGGCCTGGCTGAAGGCGCGCGGCATCGCGACGGTGGCGGCCACGCCGCAGGCGGATCGGCTGTACACCGACCTGGACCTGCGCGGCCCGGTCGCCCTGGCCGTGGGCGCCGAGGACGCAGGCCTGAGCGCCGCCTGGCTGGAGCAGGCCGACCTGACCGCGCGCATCCCGATGACGGGCCGCGTCAACTCGCTGAACGTCGCCGCCTCGGCGGCGCTGCTGCTGTACGAAGCCGTCCGCCAGCGGCAGCGGGGGCGCTGACATGGGCAAGCGCAGCGCCTGGCTCATCGTCCTGGCCGCCCTGTCGTGGGGCACCATCACGGTCAGCACCAACGCGATCTATCAACTTGCGCCGGCCGCCGACGCGCCGTCCATCGGCTTCTGGCGCATGGCGTTTTCGGTGCCGGCGCTCGGCCTGCTGGCCTGGGGCGCCGTCGGCCGGCGGCTCTTTCAGGTGGCGCCGCGCGACCTGGGCCTGATCGGCCTGATCGGCCTGGCGATGGCCGCCTATCAGGTGACCCTGTTCAGCGCCATCCCGCGCCTGGGCGTCACGATCGCCGTCATTCTCACGATCTGCTCGGCGCCGGTCATGGTGGGAGTGCTGGCCGCTTTCTTCCTGGGCGAGCGCCTGACGGCGCGGGTCGGCCTGGCGCTGGCCCTGGCGATCAGCGGCACGGCGCTGCTCTCCGGGCTGACGACGCCGGGCGAGGCGGCCCGCCCCGGCGACCCGCTCGGTGTGGCCCTGGCGCTGGGCGCCGGCCTGAGCTACGCGCTGGTGACGTTGAGCGGGCGCGCGCTGGCCGGGCGTTACCACGCGCTGCAGACCGTCGGCCTGGGGTTCACGGCCAGCGCCGGGCTGCTGCTCCCGTTCGCGCTGGCGGACGGCCTGGTGACGGCCTATCCGCCGGCCGGCTGGGGGTTGTTGATCTACCTCGGCGTCGTCCCGACCGCGCTGGCGTACTGGCTGTACGTGGAGGGCCTGAAACACACGCCGGCGACCACGTCCAGCATCATCGCGCTGCTCGAGCCGCTCACCGCCTCGGCCCTGGCCGCGCTGTTCTTCAGGGAGCGCCTGGAGCCGGCCGGCTGGGCCGGCGCGGCGCTGCTGCTGGGCGCGATGGGGCTGCTGCTGTTTCAGACGACCGAGGCCGGACCGCCGAGGACCCAAGCGCGCTGAGCGCCGGCCCAGCCTCTTCAATGCCCATCGCGTTTGGGCGGCCAGGGGAAGAACGCCGAGGTGCGCTGAACGTACTCGCGGTAGCCGGGGCGCTCAGCGAGGTTCTGTTCGAGCAAAGCAACGCCGGACACGCGCACGAGCAGGAAGGTCATCAGCGCCGGGGCGAAGGCCGTGGCCCAGCCCCACGGCGCGCTGCCCGCGATCAGCCAGTACCCCCACCACAGGCAGGCGTCGCCGAAGTAGTTGGGATGCCGCGTGTACCGCCACAGGCCGCGGTCCATCACCCGGCCGGCGTTGGCCGGGTCCGCCTTGAAGCGCGCCAGCTGACCATCGCCCACCGCTTCGAACAGGAAGCCGACGACCCACACCAGCGCGCCCAGGCCGTCCAGCCAGTTGAGGGCCGGCGCCGGGCCCAGTTGCGCGGCCAGCAACGGCGCCGAGATGAGCCACATCAACGCGCCCTGGAGCAGATAGACCTGGAAGAAGCTGACCCACCAATAGGCGGCGCCGTACTGCCGCCGCCAGGCCCGGTAGCGGTAGTCTTCGCCCTTCCCCCGGTTGCGCCGGTAGAGGTGCAGGCCCAGGCGCAGGCCCCAGATCATCACCAGCGTCGTGATCAGGACCCGGCGGCCAAAGTCGCCGTCGCCGAGCGCGAAATAGACCAGCGCCGGCAGGCTGAAGCCCGGCCCCCAGAAGATGTCCACCAGGCTGGCGTCGCGGACGGCCACGCTCAACACCCAGAGCAGCGTCATCATGGCCAGGATTGCGGCGCCGCCGGCGAGATACAGCGACCACCAGGACATAGCTCCGATTGTACGCGAAGTCCCCCTGCCTGCCGGCGATCCCCGGTAGAATAGGCGCCATGACCCGCCTGCCCCGCGCTTTCTTCGCGCGCGACACGCGTCGCGTGGCCCGCGACCTGCTCGGCATGGTCCTGGTGCGCGTGCGGGCCGACGGCGCGCGGCTGAGCGGCCGGATCGTGGAGACCGAGGCCTACCGGCCGGGGGACGCCGCCTCGCACGCTTTCCGGGGCCGCACCGCGCGGAATGCGCCCATGTTCATGCGCCCCGGCACGGCCTACGTCTACTTCACTTACGGCATGCACTTCTGCTTCAACGTGGTCACCGAGGCCGACGGGCTGGCCGCTGCCGTGCTGGTGCGCGCCCTGGAACCCCTGGACGGGCTGGCGCACATGCGCGCCGCCCTGCCCCACCTGAAAGACCGCGACCTGTGCCGCGGCCCGGCCCGGCTCTGCCGGGCCCTGGGAATCGGCCGGGAATTCAACGGCTACGACCTGCAGCAGCGCGGCAGCCGGCTCTTCATCGCGGAGGGCGCGCCGGTTGCGGAGGCCGAAGTCCGCGTCACGCCCCGCATCGGCGTGCGCGGCGACGCGGCGGCGCGGGCGGCCCTCTGGCGCTGGTATGTGGCCGACAGCGCGTGCGTCAGCGGACCGCCGGCGCGGCCGGCCCGCTAGGCCGGACGGAATCCGCAACGTCCGCCCCGGCTCCGGGTTGTAACTTCGCGGGGCAGCCCCGCGCCGCCGGCCGGCTCGAGTATCATTGCGGACAGCGGCTGCGGCCCGGCCCGCGACCGCCTCACAAGGAGCAGCGACCCATGGGCTTACTGACCGGCAAGACCGCTCTGATCTTCGGCGTGGCGAACGACCACAGCATCGCCTGGGGCATCGCCAAAGCGTTCCACCGCGAGGGCGCGGCCCTCGGCTTCAGCTACGCCGGCGAGAAACTCGAGCGCCGCGTGCGCCCGCTGGCCGAGTCGCTCGGCGCGACGTTCGTGGAGCCGTGCGACGTCGGCCAGGACGCAGACATCGCGGCCGTGGTCGAGAAGACGCGCGCCGCCTTCGGCGAAATCGACCTCCTGGTGCACTCCATCGCCTTCGCCGGCCGCGACGACCTGGCCGGGCCCTACTACGCCGTCTCGCGCTCCGGCTTCGCGCTGGCCATGGACATCAGCGTTTACTCCTTCACGGCGCTGGCCCGGGCCTACCTGCCCATCCTGCGCCCCGGCGGCGCGCTGCTGACCATGACCTACCTCGGCTCGGTGCGCGCCGTGCCGCACTACAACGTCATGGGCGTGGCCAAGGCCGCGCTGGAGGCCAGCGTCCGCTACCTGGCGCTGGACCTGGGCGCCCATGAAAAGAAGATCCGCGTCAACGCCATCTCGGCCGGCCCGATCCGGACGCTGGCCGTGGCCGGCATCGCGGGCTCGCGCCAGCTGATCAGCGAGTTCGCCAAGGTCAGCCTGCTACGCCGCAACATCACCATCGACGACGTCGGCAACGCCGCCGCCTATCTGTGCTCGGACCTGGCGGCCGGCGTCACCGGCGAGGTCCACTACGTGGACGCCGGCTACAACGTGGCCGGCTTTCCAAATCCGGAGGAGGGCGGCGCGTAGAGACGCGCCCGCCTCTGTACGCACCTTCCGATAACGGGCATGGTTAAACAACGTCTGTCTGTCGGCCTGGCCGACCTGGCGCGCTTCGAGCCGCTGGTGACCGCGCTCGGCTGGGAGCGCATGATCCGGGCCCTGGACGATTCCTTCCAGGCCGTCGGCGAGATCGTCACCGGCCAGGGCGGCCGGATCGTCAAGTACCTGGGCGACGCGGCGCTGTTCACGTGCGACGATCCCGTCCGCGCGGCCCGGGCGGCGCGCGCCATCGCCGGCTACCGGGGGGCCGCCGGCCCGCACACCGTCCGTTTCTGCGTCGCCGTGGCCACCGGCGAGGTGTGGACCGCCCGGATCGGCCACAGCTCTTACGCGGTCGACGACATCTTCGGCGACCCGGTCAACGCCGTCTTTCGTCTGCTGGCCCAGGCCCGCGCCGCCCCGGACGGGATCGCGCTCGACGATGAAACCCGGGCGGCGGCCGGCCTGGAGCGCCGTTGACGAGCCGCCGTCTCTGTCTCCAGGAGGACAACCCGATGCCTGCTCCGTCACCCGAACTCGTCCAGACCCTGCAGGCCCGCGTGGCCGCGCAGGGCGAGACGATCATCCAGTTCCTGCGCGAGATCTGCGCCATCCCGAGCATGGAGTCGCAGATCGGGCCGGTCGGCGAGCGCATCCAGGCCGAGATGCGCCGGCTGGGCTTCGACGAGGTGCGCTTCGACCGGATGGGCAACACCCTCGGCCGTCTCGGCGACGGGCCGCGCGTCCTGGTCTATGATTCGCACATCGACACGGTCGGCATCGGCGACCGCGACGACTGGGAGTGGGACCCGTTCGAAGGCAAGGTGGAGGCCGGCCGGCTGTACGCCCGCGGCGCCTGCGACGAGAAGGGCAGCACGCCCGGCATGCTCTACGGCCTGGCGCTGGCCCGCGACCTGGGCCTGCTGGAGGGCTGGACGGCCTACTACTTCGGCAACATGGAGGAGTGGTGCGACGGTATCGCGCCCAACGCCTTCGTCGAGGCGGACCCCCGGGTGCGGCCCGACGCCGTGGTCATCGGCGAGCCGACGCGGATGCGCCTCTACCGCGGCCACAAGGGCCGCATCGAGCTCAAGATCACGGCCTACGGCAAGTCGGCGCACGCCGCCTCGCACTACCTGGGCGACAACGCCGTGTACAAGATGATGGCCGTCATCACGCAAATCCGCGAACTGGACCGCCGCTTCCGCCTGGGGATGGGCGCGCATCCGGTGCAGGGTCATCCCTCCATCGCGGTGACGGACGTCGCGGCGCGCACGGCGTCGCTCAACGCCGTGCCCGATCAGTTCACGATCTTCCTCGACCGCCGCATCACGTCCAACGAACCGCGCGACGAGGTGATCGCCCAGATCAAGGGCCTGATCCCGGACTATTTGCAGGACGAGATCCACGTCGAAGAATTGTTCTATGATACACCGTCCTACACCGGGTTCGTCTTCCCGGTCTCGAAGTTCTACCCGCCCTGGCTGCTGGACGAGGCCCATCCGTTGGTGCAGGCGGGGCAGGCGACGATCGAGGCGCTGTGGGGCGAGCGGCGGCCGCTGGGCACGTGGGATTTCTCGACCAACGGCACCTACTGGGCCGGCAAGGCCGGCATCCCGTCCATCGGTTTCGGCCCCGGCGATGAGAAGACCGCGCACACGCTCGACGAGAACGTCCCGCTCGACGAGGTGGTGCGCGCCGCCGAGTTCTACGCGCTCTTCCCGGCGCTGTTCGGGGCCGCCGCCTGACCGCGCCGCGCCCGACGCCGTGACATTCAGCGCGCAGAAACCGGATAAATGGCAAGTGGGCGGCCGCGAGGCGGGGCCTATGCTGGAAGGCGACTCATCCACTCGCGCCGCACAGCCTTAGAGCGCGCTCCCGGTTTGTTGGCGGGAAGCGCCCCTGGAAAGGAGAGCCCCCATGCGCAGCTTTGTCGGGCGAGACATCCTGTCGCTGAAGGATTTCGAGCGCCAGGAATTCTTCCGCGTGTTCGAGATCGCGCGCCGGCTTGAGCCGATCGCCCGCGACCGCCGCAACAGCGATCTGCTCAAGGAAAAGACGCTGGTCACCGCCTTCTACCAGCCCTCCACGCGCACGCGGCTGGCCCACGAGGCCGCCATGCACCGGCTGGGCGGGCACGTCTGCGGCTTCGCCGACCCCAAGATGACCCGGGCCGGCGACTTCTACCAGGAATCGATCAAAGACACCGTCAAGATGCTGGAGTTCTACGGCGACGTCCTCGTCATGCGCCACTTCCAGCAAGGGGCCCCGCACGAGGCCGCCCGCTGGGCGTCGATCCCGGTCATCAACGGCGGCGACGGCTGGGGCGAGCACCCCACGCAGATCCTCACCGACCTGTACACCGTCCTGCAGGAGAAGGGCCGGATCGACGGGCTGCGCTGGCTGGCGGTCGGCGACATGCGCATGCGCACGATGCACTCGCTCGGCTACGCGCTCACCCAGTTCGACTGCCCGATCACGTTCGTCGCCCCGCCCGACATGGCGCTGACGCCGGAGTTCAAGGACGAATTGCGGCAGTACAGCCTGGATTTCAAGGAGGCCGAGCACGTCGAGCAGGCCATCGGCGCAGCCGACGTGATCCTGGTGGAGCCGGTGGTGCAGCCGGATTACACCAAGTCGCGCGACGAGCGCGCCGGCCAGGTGGGCCTGACCCCGGCCAACTACAAGATCACGCGCGAACTGCTCGCCACAAAGGCCAAGCCCGACGCCATCCTGCTGCACTCGCTGCCGCGCATGGACGAGATTCCCACCGACGTCGACCTCACGCGCTGGTCGCGCTACTGGCAGGAGGCGTTCGCGGGCGTCGTGATGCGCATGGCGCTCCTGGCGCTGGTGTTGGGGGCGGTCGAATAAACGCCGAGCGCCGCCGGCGCCTGAAGGCCAAAATAGAGAGCGCCCTCCCGCGGGAGGGCGCTCTGGTCCATCGGGCGGCCTCAGCCCGCGGCCGGCGACGCCCCCGGCGCCTCCTCCGGGCCGAAACGTTTGAGCACGTTGTTGACCAGCTTGAAGATCAGGTTCTGCTGGAAACCAATCACCCAGGCCAGGATGTACAGGAACAGCGGCGTCTCCTGCAGGAACGCCAGCACCCCGGACAGCACGACGACGTACACGAACGCGCCCAGCATCATGCCCAGCAAAGGGTAGGTGTAATACCAGATCGAGAAACTGGCGTCGAAGTCCTTCCTGTCCGCGACGTGCTTCCACAGGCCGTACAGCGCGCCGGTGACGCCGCCCAGCCCGCCCCACAGGATCGACGCCCACAAGACGGCCACGCTCAACTGGTCGAAGGCCACGCCCAGGCGCCGCAGGTTGTTGTCCATCGCCACCAGCGTGTCCACCGCCCCCAGCATCCAGACGAAACCGCCCACCATCGCCAGCAGCATGATGAGCTGATAGCCGAAGATGACGCTCGGCTGCTCGAACCACTTGCTGCGCCGCGCCCGTTCGTAGATGTAGCGCGCCTCGCCGACCTGGCGCTCGGCGTCCTCAATCTGGTCGCGCGCGTTGAGCAACAAGTTGCGGGCTGTGGTCAGCCGGTCCAGCATCTCCTGGGCCAGTTTCAGGCTGATCTTGGGCGCCGTGGTGATGACGGCCTCCAGGTCGTCAATCTCCTTCCAGCGCTGCTTCAGGCGCTCATCGGTGACGAAGAACGCCACCAGGCCCGCCTCGGCCTGCAGCGCGTCCGGGCGCACGAAGGTCGCCGACTTGATCCCGATCTCGTCCGGGTTGACCTCCAGGCCGATCCACTGGATGTCCGGGTCATACATCTGGTTGCCGGTCGGCCGGGCCTCGGGCGGCGCGCTGGCCGCGGCCTCCGCCGTCAGAGCGGGCTCACCTTCTGACGGCGCGGCCGCGCCCGGACCGTCAGGCGCGCCGGGCATGTTGGCGTAGGCGCCCAGCGTGGCCGCCAGGGCCGGGTCGGGCTCCGGGCGGTCGGGGAAGATGGCGGCCAGTTCCTCGGGCGACAGGTCGGGCGCGCCGCCGGCGCCGGATCGGCGCGCCCCCGGCGCGCCGCCGCCGGCCGCCTCAAATGGATTGCCGCGCGCCGGCAGCATGGTTTCGGCGCCCTTGCCGGCCACCGAGCCTTCATCGGGTTTGGGTTGCATGCAGCACCTCCTGGGCCAGGCGCCGGAAAGCGCCGGCCGCCTGGCTATCCGGCCGGTAGGCCAGCACCGACTTGCGGGCGACCGGCGCCTTGGCCACGTCGTCCTCATCCGCGATCACGGTATCAAACAGCTTGTGCTCGAACACGGCCCGCAGCTCGTCCAGCACCTCGCGGGCGTGATCGGAGCCGGTCTTGAACATCGTCGCCACGACGCCCAGCAGGTTGAGTTCCGGGTTCAGGCGCTCGTGGATCAGCCAGATGGACTCGAGCAGGCCGCGCACGCCGCGCATGGCCAGGTACTGACACTGCACGGGCAACAGCAGCTCCTGGGCGGCCACCAGGCCGTTGACTGTGAGCATGCCGATATTGGGCGGCGTGTCAATCAAGAAGAAATCGGCCGACACCCGGCTGCGGACCAGGGCGTTGCGCAGGCGGAAGGCATGATCGGGCGCGTCGGCCAGCTGATACTCCACCGCCGCCAGGTCCACCGAGCCCGGCACCAGGACCAGGTTGTCGGCCACCGGCCGGAGGACACTGGCCAGGCTGGCGTTTTCGCGGGTCAGCAGCGTGTACGACGTGCGCGTCAATTTGTAGGGGTCGAACCCCAGCCCGGCCGTCAGCGCGCTCTGCGGATCCAGGTCCACCAGCACCACCCGCTGGCCGCATTCGGCCAGGGCCGCGCCCAGATTGCCCACCAGGGTGGTTTTGCCCACGCCGCCTTTTTGGTTGGCGACGACGATCACGCGCGTCATGCGCGCCAGTATAGAATAACGGGTAGCCGTTGGCAAATTGGACCCGCGTGTGCGATGAAACCTTCCCGACGACGCTCCACCGATATGGCCCTGCTCGGCGCCGGCCTGGGCGCGCTGGCCGTCTGCCTGGTGACCGGCCTGGTCGCCGCCCTGGGTCTGGCCAACGCCCGCCTGGCCGGGGGGCCGGGGACGCCAACCGCCCCGCCGAGCCTGACGCCGCCTGACGGCACGGCGACAGCGCCGACCCCGGCACGCCCGCCGGCAGACACGGCCGCGCCGGGCCCCGCGCCCACGGCGTCGCCGGCGCCGACCACGCCGGCCCTGCCGCTGACCGCCCTGCCCGACCCGCCGCGCGGCCGGATCGTCTACACCTGTTTCGACGGCCAGGACGATGAACTCTGTCTGCTCTCCCTGGACGACGGCCAGATCACGCGCCTCACCGACAACGCCGTCGGCGACTGGTACGCGTCGCTGTCGCCGGACGGAGGCGCGCTCGTGTTCGCGCGCCAGGTGCGCGGCAGCAACTACGAGATCTTCCGCATGAACACGGACGGCTCCGGGGTGACGCCGCTCACCCAGAACGGCGCCGGCAACTTCGCCCCGGAGTATTCGCCGGATGGCGCGCGCATCGTCTTCACCTCCAGCCAGAGCGGCGTGCAGCAGGTGTGGCTGATGGACGCCGACGGCGGCAACCCGATCCAGCTCACGACCGGCCGGGAGAGCATTGACCCCACCTGGTCGCCGGACGGCCGGCAGATCGCGTTCGCGTCCAACCGGGGCGGGACCCGGCAATTGTGGGTGATGGACGCGCCCGCGCCGGGGGAGCCGGTCGGCGCGGCTCCGCGCCAGGTGACCGACCTGCCGGACATGGGCGGGCGCAGCAGCTTCGCGGCCGACGGCGCCGCGCTGACGTTCTACCAGGGCCTCCGGGGCGCGCGCCACATCTTCACCATCGGCCTCGACGGGACCGGCCTGCGCCAGCTGACGGCGGACAGCGACAACGCCGGCCCGTGCTTTTCGCCGGACGGCAACTGGATCGCCTTCGCGTCCGTGCGCGATGGGAACAATGAGTTGTATATCATCCGCCCGGACGGCAGCGGCCTGACGCGGCTGACGCAGAACGTCACCGCCGATTACCAGCCGCGCTGGGGGCGCTGACCGTCTCATACTGAGGGGCTCTCGCCGTTGACCATCCCCCCTCGTTACGTTATAATCCGCCCGCTCGTTTTACAGCGGCCATCCATTTGTGAACTGAGGTTTTACGATGACCAAACGAACCTTCCAGCCTCGCGTGCGGCACCGCATTCGCACACATGGTTTCCGCGCCCGCATGGCCACCAAGGGCGGCCGCAAGGTGCTCAAGGCCCGCCGCGCCAAGGGCCGCTGGACGCTCGCCCCCAGCATGAACAACCACGTCAAGAAGATCAACTGGAAGTCGGCCAAGGCGCCCGCCACGCGTGACTCGGCGAAGTAGCCGCCGCGCCGGGCGGAGCTGATGGCCGACGTCAGCTCGGGCCATGCTCCGGCTGAAAAGCGCAACCGACTTCGAGCGGGTGAGGCGCGACGGACGATCCTACGCCCACCCGCTTGTTGTTTTGGTCGCCTGCCGGGGGGAAGGGCCGGAGACGTCGCCGCCCCGACTGGGCTTCACGGCCGGCCGTTCCGTCGGCTCTGCCGTGCGCCGAAACCGCGCCCGGCGCCTGCTGCGCGAGGCCGCGCGCGGCCTGGCCCCGCGTATCGCCCCTGGCTGGGATCTGATCCTGATCGCGCGGACGCCCATCGTCGGGTGTAAAATGCCGGAGGTGCGTCAGGCCGTCGCCCAGCTTCTCCGCCGGGCGCGCCTGTTCGCCCCGCCAACCAGCGCTCAAACGGAAAACGACCCGTAGCCGGACTCCTGTCGACGCCCATGTGTTCTGCCCCATTGCCTGATCCGGCGCCTGACGCCGCACACGACCATGACCACGATCACGACGCCGGCGAAGTCGTCTGGCCGTCGCGCGAGCCGTTGCCGGAGTGGACGCCGGACTGGCGGCTCAGCCAGTGGCCGCGGACCGGCCTGCTGGCCCTGATCCGGCTGTACCAGGTGACGCTTTCGCGCGCCCTGCCGGCCAACACCTGCCGTTTCTATCCGTCGTGCTCGCGCTACGGGTTTCAGGCGATCCAAAAGTACGGCGCCGTCAAGGGGGGGCTGATGGCGTTCTGGCGCGTGATGCGCTGCAACCCGTTCAACCCCGGTGGTTTTGACCCGGTCCCGTAGGAGAAGAGAGTGAGCCGTTTACGTCTGGCCCTGCTGGGCCTTCTCAGCGCCCTCGCCCTGGCCGCCTGCGGCGCGCAGCCCCTGGCCTCCTGGCCCGGCCTGGCCGTCGATCAGGAGCTGGCTTATGTGGCGTACAACAATCAGGTCGTCGCCGTCAACCTGGCGGACGGCAAAAAGCGCTGGTCGTTCCCGCCCGAGGGCGGCCGCGGCGGCGATGTGTTCCTGGCCGACCCGGCCGTGGGCGCCGACGTCGTCGTCGTCGGCTCCGAAGGGCCGCTCTCGTCCTATAGCGGCGCGGTCTTCGGCCTGAACCGGGCGGACGGCGCGGAGCGATGGTGCCTGGCCCTGGACTCGCGCGCCCGCGACCGGCTGACGACCGCCACGGCCGACTGCCCCCTGGCCCCCGGCGCCACCCAGGCCGGCCTGTTCGGCATCATGCCGCCGGAGGACAACCGCGTCATCGCCGGCATCGCCCTGGCCGACGGCGTGGCCTACGTGGCGGCCGCCAATCAGCGCGTCTACGCCCTCGACGCCTTGACGGGCGAAGTGCTCTGGACCCAGCTGGTTTCCCGGCACCCGATCTGGGCCACGCCGGTGGTGGCGGGCGACAGGCTCTACATCGCCTCGCTCGACCACGTGCTTTACGCCCGGGACCGGGCGACCGGCAACCCATTGTGGGAGAAGGACCTGGGCGGCATGCTGGCCGGGTCGCCCGCGCTGGTGGACGATGTGCTCTACATCGGCACATACAACAAGGAAGTGGTCGCCCTGGACGTCTCCGGACGGGAGCCGGTGGAAAAATGGCGCGCGACGGCTGAGAACGCCGTCTGGGGCGGCCCGCAGGTGAAGGACGGCGTGGTCTACTTCAGTGACCTGAGCGGCGGTCTGTACGCCGTCGACGCCGCCACCGGCGCGCAGAAGTGGCGCGTGACGCCGGGCGGCATGCTGCGCGCCTCGCCCGCCATCGCCGGCGACCTGCTCTTCATCGGCGACAAGGACGGCCGGCTGCACGCCCGCCGGCTGACGGATGGGAGCGAGGCCTGGACCCGCGAGGTGGCCGGCGGCGGGCAACTCTACGCCTCCCCGCTGGTCCTGCCGGAGGCGGGCCTGGTGCTGGTGGCGCCGTACCAGGGCAGCAACTGGCTGGTGATCTACAATACGGCCGGCAACGAGCCGCGGGCTTTTGCGCCAAGCCAGTAGGCACGAGGTAATCGCGATGTGGGAGTTACTGGTCATCAACCCGATGGTGAACAGCATGCTGTTCCTGTACAGCCTGTTGTTCAACAATCTGACGCTGACGATCGTGGTCTTCACGATCCTCATCCGCGCCCTCACGTTCCCGCTCACCTGGCAGCAGCAGCGGTCCGCCAAAGCGCTGCAGGAGCTCCAGCAGGGGCCGGAATGGAAGAAGATGCAGGAGAAGTACGCCGGGGACCGCGAGAAGCTGGCCCAGGAACAGATGAAACTGTACCAGCAGGCCGGCGTCAACCCGTTCGGCAGTTGTCTGCCCCTGCTCATCCAGTTCCCGATCATCATCGGCATGTACCAGGCCATCACCAGCGCGGTGGCGGCCACGCCGGTGCAGTTGCTCACCCTGTCCACGCACATCTACCCGTTCTTCGCCAGCGCCACCAACCTGCTGCCGCTGGACAACCGCTTCCTGTGGATGAACCTGGGCCTGCCGGACCCGTATTTCGTCATGCCCATCCTGGTGGCCGCCACCACCTGGGTCCAGTCTAAAGTGATGACGCCGGCCGCCGCCGACCCGCAGGCCGCGCAGATGTCGCAGACGATGGCGCTGACCTCCACGCTGATGTTCGGCTACTTCGCCTTCACCTTTGCGTCCGGCCTGTCGATCTACTTCATCGTCAGCAACCTGATCAGCATCGTGCAGTACGCCTTCACCAACCCGATCAACTGGCGCAACATCTTCAGCCTGGGGGCCCCGGCCCCGGCCGTCAGCCCGGCGGCCGCCGGGCGGGACAAGGCGCGCAAGAAGAAATAGCCGCGGCGCCGGACGCGAGGAGGAATGGACATGGACGACCACGCGGAACCCGCGCCGACCGACCCGAACGCCGCCCCGGACCAGGAGCTGGCGACGGCGCAACGCGCGCTGGAAGAGCTGCTGGCCCGCATGAAAGTCAACGCCAGCGTCGTGGTCCAGTACGGCGAGGCGGATGAGACCGACGGCGGGCGCACCGTCCTGGCCGATGTGCGCGGCGACGACCTGAGCATCCTGATCGGCCGCAAGGGCGAGACGCTCTCCGCCCTGCAGTACCTGGCGCGCCTGCTGGTCTCCAAACAACTCAACCGCGGCGTCAACCTGGTGGTGGACGTCGAGGGCTTCCGCCAGCGCCGCCACGAGCAATTGCGCCGCATGGCCCGCCGCACCGCCGAGCAGG
>DAOUAB010000002.1:0-27224 GCA_034434015.1 Anaerolineales bacterium | reverse complement strand
GCTGGCGCTGTGGCGGCTGGACGAGTTGAGCGGGCAGACGGCGGCCGACGCGTCGGCCAGCGGCAACACGGTCACGCTTGGCACGGCCGCCGGCGCCGACACCGCCGACCCGCTCTGGGTGGGGGTGACGCGCTGACCGTCATCGTCCCGGGCTGACACGCGAACCTTCTCTGGCCGCCGGTCTCATCTCTGAGGCCGGCGGCCGTTCGTTTAAACGGATTACCAACCTTTGTTTCATGGAGGCCGCCGGCCGTCGAGACCGGCATGGTGGGACTCTTCCGCCATTGAGCCCGAAATGGCTCTCTGCTACAGTCCCAGTACGGGCGGCCCTATCGGGCCCGTTGCCTGCCCCGGGTGGGTGGGCGGGGTGAGCGAAGGAAGGTCATCGTGAGGTCGGTATCTCAGCATATATCTCGTTTCCAGTGGCGCCGCGCCTTTCTCCTGGGCGGCGCCGCACTGTTGACTCTGGGCCTGGCGGCCGGTCTGCTGGCGGCCCTGGAAGCGCTGGCGGTGACGCGCCCGTCCGTGGCCTGGGCTAATGGCGGCTCGTCCGGGGCCTTCACCGACACGACCTCCGCCGAATTCGGCGCGGCCTGCGCCGTGTTGACTAACGCCACGGTCAGCCCGGCGTCCGGCGGCGAGGTCCGTCTGGCGGCGACCCTGGAAGACTATTTTGACGGCGCTTCGCTCAACACGTCGCTCTGGATCACGGGCACGGCGACGGACTTCTACACGGTGCCCATCACCGTGACCGGCGGCGCCGTCACCCTCAACTCGAACTTCCTGCGCGCCCAGGCGAATTTCCAGACCGTCCAGCCCCGCTTCTATGAGGCCCGCGTCCAGCAGGCCGTGAACACCGCCGCGCCGGGTAACACCGTCGTGGGCTTTGCGCGCGAAGACACACCGGGCTCCCCGATCACGGACACCAGCGCCAGCCGCATCTTCATCGGCCCATCCACCGCGGACATGTACGCGCGCTGGCGCGACGGCTTGGCCGGCGGCGACCTGACGGTGTCGCCCAACCCTGACCTGACCCAGTACCACCTCTTCCGCATCGAGTGGGAGTCGGGCGAGACGCGCTGGTATATCGACGATGTCCTGACCGCGACGCTGACCGAGGGGGTGACGACGCTCAATACCTGGGTTTGGCTCTATGCCCAGGACCCGGACACGGAGATGAACGTGGACTGGATCCGCGCCGGGCAGTACGCGGCCAGCGGGTCATACCTGTCCTGCGCGCGGGACGCGGGCGGGGTGGTCAACTGGAGCACCCTGACGGCGACGGCGAGCACGCCGGCTGGCGCCGGCCTCGCCCTGCGCACGCGCACCTCCCTGGACGGCGTCAACTGGTCGGCCTGGTCGGCGCCGCTGACCAGCACGCTCGTCACCAGCCCGAGCGGGCGCTACTTCCAATACCTGGCCGAGATGACGTCGGCGACCGGCGTGCGCTCGCCCGAGCTCCAGCAGGTCCGGGTGGACTACTTCGGCCCGACGACCGCACAGGTGTCGCCCAGCCCGGCGACGCTCGACCCGGGCGAAGTCCGGCAGTTCAGCGCCCAGGGCTACGACGCGAACGGCCGGCCGGTGGACAGCCTGAACTTCAGCTGGGGCGTGGTCAACGGCGGCGGCAGCATCAACTCGAGCGGGCTCTTCACCGCGGTGTTGACGCCCGGGACCTATCTCAACACTATCTCAGCCACCGTGCCGACGACCGGCGGCCCGGTGACGGGCTTCAGCACCGTGACGGTGCGCGACCTGGCCCCGACCGCGAACGCCGGCGGGCCGTATACGGTGAGCGAAGGCGTGACCGCCACGCTCGCCGGCAGCGGCGCTGACCCGAACGGTTTGGCCGTGACCCTGGACTGGGACCTGGATAACGACGGCAGCTTCGAGACCGCCAACCAGTCGTCCCCGGCGTTCTATCGCGGCGACAACGGCCTGTTCACCGTGCGCCTGCGGGTCACCGAGAACGGCGGCGCCGGGCTGACCACCACGGTAACCTCGCCCGTGACCGTGACCAACGCCGCCCCGACGGCGACGTTCACCGTGACGCCGACGATCCTGCCGGAAGGCAGCGCCTTCGATCTGCTCCTCACCGACCCGTTTGACCTGGGGGAGGCCGACCGGGTGGTGGGCTTCACGTATTCGTTTGACTGCGGCGGCGGCGGGTACGGGAGCTTTGGGCTGAACAACACGGCCAATTGCGCGACCAATGACAACGCGGCGCGGACCGTGCGCGGCCGCATTCAGGACAAGGACGGCGGCATTACCGAGTACACGCGAACCGTCACGGTCACGAACGTGACGCCGGCCGTGAGCATCCTGGGTGCGCCGGCCAACAGCCCGGAGGGGACCGAGATCACGCTGACCAGCGTCATCACGGACCCCGGGATGGCGGACACGCACACCTATGTGTGGAGTGTGACGAAGGATGGTGTTCCATACACCAGCGGGACGGCGGCGGCGCTCAGCTTCACGCCCAATGATAACGGCGCGTATCTGGTGACATTGACGGCGACGGACGACGACGGCGCCTCGGGCGAGGATAGCCGGCTGATCACGGTGACGAACGTCGCCCCGGCGGCGACATTCACGGCCTCGCCGACGAGCGTGCCGGAGGGCAGCGCGTTCGATCTGAGCCTGACCAGCCCGTCGGATGCCAGCAGCGTGGACAACGCCGTCGGCTTCACGTACGCCTTCAGTTGCGCGGGAGGCGCGTTCGGCAGTTACAGCGGCATCAGCGCCACCGCCTGCTCGACGACCGACAACGGCGTGCGGACGGTCGGCGGCCGGATCCGGGATAAGGACGGCGGCGTGATGGAGTACACGCGGACCGTCACCGTGACGAATGTGGCGCCGACGGTGTCCATCACGGGCGCGCCGGCCGGAAGCGTGGCGGAGGGGACGGCGGTGACGTTAGGGCAGACGCTGACGGACCCGGGGACGGCGGACACGCACACCTACGCCTGGAGCGTGACGAAGAACGGCAACGCCTATGCGAGCGGCGCGGGGACCGGGTTCACGTTCACGCCGGACGACAACGGCACGTATGTGGTGACGCTGACGGCGACGGACGACGACGGCGGCCAGGGAACAGATGAAGTCACCATCACGGTCACGAACGCGGCGCCGGCGGTGGCCATCAAGGACGCGCCCGCGAGCAGCCCGGTGGGGCGTGAGGTGACGCTGACCAACACCGTCACGGACCCGGGGACGGCGGACACGTTCGCGTATGCCTGGAGTGTGACGAAAAACGGCAGCCCGTACGCCAGCGGGACAACGGCGGCGTTCAGCTTCACGCCGGATGAAACCGGCAGCTATGTCGTGACCCTGGTGGTGACGGATGACGACGGCGGGTCGGGCAGCCACAACGTGACCATCGCCAGCCTGTATCAGGTCTCGCTGCCCCTGGTCATGCGCAGTCCATGAGACGCCCGCGCCCGGCTGACGGCCAGGCGTAGAATCGTAAGGCGACGAACCGGCCGCCGGCGTCAAGTTGGCTGACGCTGGCGGCCAGTGTTATGATCTGGCGCAGGGGGGATGTCGTCCGCAGACGCCCCGGCTGGCGCAAATCCGAAGCCTGAGTGGAGGCACACGCTTATCTTGTCGGCGAAATCTGGCGGCCAGCAGTTTCTGGCCTTGTTGTTTCTGATCGTCCTGTCCGCCTGTCAATCCCGGGGGCCGGCCTCCCCGACCGAGGGCCCGGCCGTCGGCGCCATCACGCCGGCCGCGCCTCTCGCGACCAAGCCCCTGGCCGTCGCCACCGCGACGGAGGCGGCCGCCCTGGCCCTGCCCACGGCCGCGCCGTCTTCCACGCCGCGCCCGACCCCGGCCCCCTCGGCCTCCGGCTATTCGCTGCGTTTCTATGGCACCGGCCGCCAGGACGCCGACCGGCTGAAAATCCGCCTGGACCCGCCCGTGCCCGCCGACATCGGCGCGGCGGACTTCACCCTCGAGTTCTGGCTCAAGGCGGAGGCCGGCTCGAACCGCGCCGGCCCGGTGACGTGCGGGGCCAATACGGCCTGGATCAACGGCAACGTGGTCGTTGACCGCGACCGGTTCAACCAGGATCGCAAGTTCGGCCTCTCGCTGGCCGAGGGCCGCGCGGTGTTCGGCGTGAGCGGCCAGGGCACGGGCGACCTGACCGTGTGCGGCCGGACCGACCTGCGCGATGGCCGCTGGCATCACGTCGCCGTGCAGCGCCGCCGGGCCGACGGCTACCTGTGGTTGTTTGTGGACGGGCGCCTGGAGGCGGAGGCCGACGGGCCGGACGGCGATATCTCCTATCCGGACGGCGCGCCGCCCGGCCGCCCGGGCGAACCCTGGTGCCGCGGGCCGGGCAACGCCTGGGGCGGCGCCTGCCGGAATGATCCCTTTCTGGTCATCGGCGCCGAGAAGCACGACGCCGACCAGGATGGCGGTACGCTCGCGGCCCCGCTCTATCCGGCCTTCACGGGCTGGGTGGACGAACTGCGCCTCTCCGGCGTGTTGCGCTACACGGCGGATTTTGAGCCGCCGGCAGGGCCGTTCGAGACGGACGTGGACACCCTGGCTCTCTATCACTTTGACGAAGGGCCGGAGGGCACCTGCACCCTGACCGTCGCCGACTCGGCCGGCGCGCCCGGCGGGCCGGCCGATGGCGAGTGCCGCAACGGCGGCCCGGAGATGCCGGGGCCTGAGTTCAGCCCCGACAACCCGTTTAGCTCGAAGGGACCCTGACATGCGTAAGCCCGCAATCAACCGCCGCCTGTTCCTCAAAGCGGCTGGAGCGGCCGGCCTGGCCGCCATCCCGGCCGTGGTCGGCGGTTACAGCCTGCTGCGGACGGCGCAGGGCGAGTTGCCGCCGGTCGGTTCGCCGTACGTGGACGCCGCGGACCTCGAGCGCTTCAATGCCCTGGCGTCGGCGCCGCTGCTGCTTGTGTTGCCCGAGCAGTCCGCCAACCCCCACCGCGCTTACCTGGCCGAGATCCTGCGCGCCGAGGGCCTGAACGCCTTCCATGCGCGCACGACGGCGGAGACGGATTGGTCCGCGCTGGACCGGTACCCGGTCATTGTCCTGGCCGAGGGCGCGTTCAGCCGCGAGCAGGCCGACCGCCTGGGCGCCTACGTCCAGCAGGGCGGCCGGCTGGTGGCCATGCGTCCCGGGCCGGACCTGGACGCCGTGTGTGGCCTGGAGCCGGCGGGCGGCGTCACGGCGGACGGCTACATGGCCGGCGACCCGTCGGCGGCCGGGCTCGGGCTCCCGGCCGCGGCGCTTCAGTTTCACGGCGAGGCCGACCGGCGCCGGCTGGCGGGCGCGGAACCCGTCGCCTGGCTCGCGGCGGCCGATGGGGCGCGCTCGCCCTATCCGGCCGTCACGCGCCATCGCTTCGGGCAGGGGCAGGCCGTGGCCTGGACCTTCGACCTGGCGCGCAGTGTGGTGCTGACGCGCCAGGGCAACCCGGCCTGGGCCAACCAGGAGCGCGACGGGCGCGCCGGCGTCCGCGCCAACGATGCTTTCGTGGACTGGATCGACCTGGACAAGATCGCGCTGCCGCAGGCCGACGAGCAGATGCGCCTGTTCAGCCGCCTGATCGCCGCGGCGTTGAGCGACGCGCTGCCCCTGCCGCGCCTGTGGTATTTCCCGGCCGGCGCCGACTCCCTGTTGATCGCCACCGGCGACGCCCATGACGCCACCGTCGCGGCCATTGAGGACGTCCTGGCGCGCGTCGAGAACTACGGCGGGCGCCTGTCCGTGTACTACGCGCCGTCGCTGAACGACGACCTGCGCCGGGCGCTCAAACGGGCGCGCGGCCTGGTCGGCGACCTGCCGGGGGTGGGCGAAACCCTGCGCGGCAGCCGGCCCGCGCCGGCCGACATTCGACGCTGGCTGGCGCGTGGGCACGAATTCGGCCTCCACCCGTACGTGGAAGACGGCCTGGAGCCGGGCTGGGCCCGTTACTGGCAGGAGTTCACGGGCCTGGGCTATGGCCCGGTCTCCCCGACAGTGCGCACGCACCGCATCCTGTGGAACGGCTGGTCGGAGACCGCCCGCGTCCAGGCCAGTCACGGCCTGCGCATGAACCTGGATTTCTACCATTACGGGACGGCCTTTCAGAAGCCGGACGGCGCGTGGGTGCACGGGCATTTCACCGGCAGCGGGTTGTCGATGCGCTTCGTCGACGAGCAGGGCCGCCTGCTGAACATCTACCAGGTGCTGACGCAGCTGGTGGACGAGCACCTGATGAAAATGCCCTGGGGCGGCGGCTGGCCGGACTACTCGGTCGACCAGGCGCTGGAGGTCTCCCGCGTCATGCTGGCGCGCTGCGCCGAAGGCGGCTACAGCGCGCTGTGCGCCCAGTTTCACATTGATCCGTTCGCGCTGGGCGGCGAGTGGCAGGCGCGCTTCGGCCGCTGGCTGGAAGGGACCCTGGCCGAGGCCGCGCAACGCGGCTTCCCGATCTGGTCGGCCTATCAATGGATGCGGTTTGTCGAGACGCGCCAGGCGGCCGTGTTCGATCAGTTGCTCTGGGACGCCGCCGCCGGCCAGCTGACCTTCACCCTGGACGCGCCCGCCGCCGCCGATCTCGTCCTGGAGGTCCTCCTGCCGGCGCAGGCCGGGGCGCGGACCCTGGAGACGGTCGCCGTGGATAACCAGACGACCCCGACGCGCCCGCGCACCGTGTCCGGCCTGGAATGGGCGGCCCTCCCGGTGACGGCCGGCCGGCGCGCGGTCGTCGCCCGGTATCGATGACGGCCGGGCCGAGGCTCTGCGGGCGGGCCGCCTGGCTGGTCGCGGCGGCCTGGGTCGTCGGCGTGGGTTTTGTGGCCGCGTGCGGCGCCGCGCCTGCGGGCGGGACGCCGCCGACCCCGACCCTGGCCGTGTCGCCGCTGGGCACGCCGTTCCAGCTTCTGCCGCTGTCCGCCCTCACCCGCGAAGTGACTTTCGCCGGCGGCCAGGGCGTGCCACTGGCCGGCCAACTGGATCTGCCGCCGGGCCAGCCTGAGCCGCCGCTCGTGGTCTTCATCCACCACGCCGGCCCGGAGACCCGCGACACGTACCAGCACCTGGCGGCGTACCTCGTGCCGCGCGGCTACGCGGTCTTCCGTTTCGACAAGCGCGGCACCGGCCGGAGCGGGGGCGTTTACGGCTGCTGCGAGTCCGACGACGCGCTGGCCGCGTATCGGGCGGCTTATGCCGAGAGCGGCTTCGACCGTGGACGCGTGTTCATCGTCGCCCAGAGTTTGGGGACTCAGATCCTGGCCGAGCGCTTTGCCGAGTTCCAGGCCGCCGGGCCGCCGGCCGGCGTCGTGCTGCTCTCCAGCCTGCTTAAGGGCGACGCCGTGCTGCCCGTGCAGGCGCCGCTCCACATCATCGTGTCGGACAGCGAGGCGGACCTGGGCGCGCTCGGTGCGCAGGCGGTCCGCGCTCATCGCGCGGCCTACGATTACGGCGCGAGCTTCTTCGTCGCGCCGAATACCGAGCACACGCTTTTTGATATTGCGGCCGGGCCGGTCGATTGGTCCGCGCCAGACTGGCCCACGAAGTTCAGCGCCGCGGCGCGTGACAGCCTGGTTGAGTGGCTCGATGTCCAGAGCAGGCGTTTGCATAACGACTCCGCAGCGCCCTGAGCATGTAGTGCTTTTCTCCTACGCGTGGCGGGCCCCCCAGCTGTCCTGACCATTAGGACCAACACGCCATTGAGGGGGATGGCTCCGTCGCATATCGTCAATCTGCCTGTCGGCAGGCGCCCAATTCACAAATGCCGATGGCCCTGCTCGCTTTTCATGTCTTTGCCTGGCGCGTGCTCAAGATGAGTTTCCTGCAGAAAGCATACTCGTTTCAGGGGCGGCCTCTGGTCCGCCTGGCGCGAGCGTTGTCTCGCGCCGGTCTGGTTCTCGTGGTTGGGGTGGGGAGCCTTCTGGCGCCGGCCGGTTTCGCCGGCCAGCCGGTTCCGACGGCCTGGGCCAACGGCGGGGTGGATGGCGTCATCACCCTGACCACCGTAGCCGATTTCAGCACCTGCACGGCGCTCACGGGCAGCATCCCGGCCCCTCTCTTCAACAACGTCAGCCTGAGCCCGGCCGACGGCGGCGAGCTGCGGCTCAGCGCCACTCTCGAGGATTACTTCGACGGCCCCACCCTCGACACGACCCGCTGGCTGACCGGCACCGTCTATGAGTGGTACACGGTGCCGCCCAGCCTGTCGAACGGCGTGCTGGTCCTGGACTCCGCCTATCTCCGTTCCCAGACGAACTTTCAGAGCGCGGCGCCGCGTTTCTTTGAGGCCCGTGCGCTGCAGCGCGCAGACGGCAACCCGGCCGGCTGGCCGGACCTGGGGTTCTATCGCGAGCAACCGCCCCTGTTCTATGGCGAGGGGCCTTATCCCGCCGACAGCGCCCTGCGCCTCTACGTCTCGCGGGACGATAACACGACCTTCGCCCGCGGCCGGGATGGCGATGGCAATCAGCCGCTCGTGGATATTGATCTGCCCGTCATCGACCTGACTCAGTATCATCTTTTCCGGATCGAGTGGGACACAACGGAGGCCCGCTTCTACGTGGATGGGGTCCTGCAGGCCACCATCCCGGGCATCGCCACGCTGAACACGTGGGCCTTCCTCTACCACCAGACGCCCACGTCCATGGGCGCGAGCCCGATGCACGTGGACTGGGTCCGTACGGGCCAGTACGCGTCCAGCGGCACATACACCTCGTGCGCCTATGACGCGGGCGGGATCGTCAACTGGACGACGCTGACGGCCACGACCAGCACGCCGTCTGGAACGAGCCTGGCCTTCGAGGCGCGCACATCGGTGGACGGCGTCGCATGGTCGGCCTGGCAGGCCGTGACCGGCGGTTCCATCGGCAGCCCCAGCGGCCGCTATTTTCAGTATCGCGTGTCCCTGGGCACGTCCGCCGCGTACAATTCGCCGGAGGTCGCCCAGGTCTCGGTGAACTACTACGGCGCGGCCACGCTTCAGGTGTCCCCGGCCCCGGCCACCCTGGACCCGGGCGCCACCCAGGTCTTCGTCGCCCAGGCCCTGGACAGCAACAGCCGGGCGGTCACCGGGCTCAACACCACCTGGGGCCTGACTAACGGCGGCGGCACGCTCGGCGCCACCGGCATCTTCACCGCCGCGCTGCCGGCCGGCATTTTCACCAATACCGTCGCCGCCACCGTGACGACCACGGCCGGCCCGGTCGCCGGCGCGGCCTCCGTCATCATCCGCGACCTGGCGCCCTCGGTGAACATCGGAGGCCCGTATGTGGTGGCCGAGGGCGCCACGCTCGGCCTGTCGGGGTCCGGCCAGGACCCGAACGGTCTGCCCGTCACGCTCAGTTGGGACCTGGACAACAACGGCACGTTTGAGACGTCCGGAGCGTCCGCCACGTTCTCGCGGCCGGATAATGGCGTGTTCACGGTCGGCCTGCGGGTTCAGGAGGTCGGCGGAGCCGGCCTGGCCACGGTGGTCACGACCCCGGTGACCGTGACGAACGTGGCCCCGGTGGCGACCATCACAGGCGCGCCGGGCGGGAGCGTGCCGGAGGGGACGGCGGTCACTCTGGGCAGCACCGTGACCGACGTGGGCGTCCTGGATACGCACACCTACGCCTGGAGCGTGACCAAGAACGGCAACGCGTACGGCAGCGGGACGGGGACGGGGTTCACCTTCACGCCGGACGATAATGGGACGTACGTGGTCAGCCTGTCGGTTGCGGACGATGACGGCGGCGTGGGGACGGCATCGAACGTGACCGTCACCGTGACGAACGTGGCGCCGGCGGCGACCATCACGGGCGCGCCGGGCGGGAGCGTGCCGGAGGGGACGGCGGTGACGCTGGGGCGGACGCTGACGGACCCGGGGACGGCGGACACGCACGCGCACGCCTGGAGCGTGACCAAGAACGGCAGCGCGTACGGCGGCGGGACGGGGACGGGGTTCACCTTCACGCCGGACGATAATGGGATGTACGTGGTCAGCCTGTCGGTTGCGGACGATGACGGCGGCGTGGGGACGGCGTCGAACGTGACCGTCACCGTGACGAACGTGGCGCCGGTGGTGGCGATCACGGGCGAGCCGGAGGGAGATGTGCCGGAGGGGGCGACGGTGACGCTGGGGCGGTTGCTGACGGACCCGGGGACGGCGGACACGCACGCGCACGCCTGGAGCGTGACCAAGAACGGCAACGCGTATGGCAGCGGGACGGGGACGACGTTCACCTTCACGCCGGACGACAACGGGACGTACGTGGTCAGCCTGTCGGTCACGGACGATGACGGCGGCGTGGGGACGGACACCGCCACCTTCCTGGCCGCGAACGCGATACCGGCCGTGAGCCTGGGCGCGGATGCGGTCCTGAATCAGGGGGACGCGCTGCTGCGGGCCGGCTCGTTCAGCGATCCCGGGGCCGATACTCATTCCGGCGCCGTCAATTACGGGGACGGCGCGGGATGGCAGGCGTTGAGCCTCAGCCCGGAAAAGGCATTTACGCTGAGCCGGAGCTATTTTGCGGTCGGGGTCTTCACGGTCACCGTCGTCATCACGGACGACGACGGCGCCGCCGGCACAGACCTGCTCAAGGTGACCTGGGCGAACGTCCCGCCCACCATCCAGTCGGTCACGAACAGCGGGCCGGTCTTTCCGGGCGAAGGCGTGACGATCTCGGTGACCGCCACCGACCCCGGCGGCGCGGGCGACCCGCTGGCGTATGCGTTCGACTGCAACAACGACGGGCTCTTTGAGATCGGGCCGCAGGTTGCTGCGCAGGCCAGCTGTCTGACGGCGGCCGTCGGGCAGCAGGTGGTTGGCGTGCGCGTCAGCGACAGCCTGGGCGGCGTCGCGCATGCGACGACGGAGGTGCAGGTTGGGGCGCGGGTCTACCTCCCGCTGGTCGCCAAAAGCTACCTCCCTGTGGCTGCGCCCGATCTCGTCATCGACAGCCTCCTGGCGGCGGCCGGCCAGATCACGGTGACCGTCCGCAATCAGGGGCGCACGCCGGCGGTGGACGAGTTCTGGGTGGATTTCTATGTGGCCCCGGACCCGGCGCCCACGGGCGTCAATCAGGTCTGGAACGATGGCCGTTCCGTCTACGGGGCGGTGTGGGGGGTCGCGGCGGCCAGCCTGCCGCTCGATCCGGGCGAGACGCTGGTGTTGACCCTGGGGGATGGGAACTATCAGCCGGCGCGCAGTCATCTGCCTGGGCTGCTGGCGGCCGGCACCCTGGTGATGGCCCAGGTGGACTCCGCCAATACCGCCACCAGCTATGGGGCCGTGCTGGAGACGCACGAGATTGCCGGCTATCCCTATAACAACCTCGCGCAGATCAGCATCGCGACGGATACGCCGCTCGGGCTGGCGCTCCCGGTCAATCAACCGGGGTCGATCCCGCCCGCCCGGCCTCAGTGAAGGTTGTCCCGGATGGCCGGTTGTCGTTTGAGGTGAGTATGGGGCGAGAGGGTCCATCCCGGTTTCAACTTCACCGCGCGGCCTGGGTGTTGCTGGCGGCCCTGTTGCTGGCGGGGGTCAGCCCTCCCGGCCGGCTGGTCGCTTTGCCGCCGCGCCCCGGCGAGGCCCCGCCGCCCGGGGCGTCGATCGCCCTGATCCTGAGCGCGCCGGTCCAGGTCGGGACCGGCGTCCAGGTCTGGACTGTCGTCCAGTGGCAGGACGGCCTGGGCGGCTGGCACGATGTCCAGGGCTGGCAGGGCTGGGCGGAGCCGTTGTGGGAGGGGGCCCACGGCAAGGTCTGGTGGGTGTCGCCCGCCGACCTGGGGACCGGGCCGTTCCGGTGGGCGGTGTTCTCCGGCGAGCGCCTGATGGCGGCGAGCGAGCCGTTTCATCTGCCGGCCTCGGCGGGGGAGATGGCCAGGATCACGGTGCGTCTCGGCGCCTGGCCGGGGACCGATTAGGGTTGGGGATCGCGCCGCTCAAGCGACCACGGCGCTTCAACTTGTGAGGCCCAGAGGACTATGACGAGCCATCTAAGGACGGGCGAGCCGCCGGTGATCCGTGTGGCCATCGACCCGCGCATGGCCGGCGAGTACGGCCCCGAGGTGCATTGGGTCCTGCGGTTGTGGCTGACCACGGCCGGCTGGGCCTGGCGCGAGGTCGCGTTCGGCGATCCGGCCGACATCGTGTACAGCGCCGACCTGGCACAAGACCATCCGGCCCGGCTGGTCATCCGGGCGATGCCCGATCGGTGGGCGCGCCGCAAGGCCCTCAGCCTGACGCGGGCCCACGGCTGGCCGGACCTGCCCCGCCTGGCTTATGCCGGCGAGCCGGAGGCCGGACCCGCCGTACCCCGGGACGGCCGCCTCCTCTGTCCTCAGGACCTGGTATTCGACACCTTCTTTGTGGCGACCGGGCAGATGGAAAGCCGGATGCCCCAGGATAAGCACGGCTTCCACGATCTGGGCGCGTTTCCGGAATACCGACGGGCCGTGCTGGACGAGGGGGTGGTCTCCGCCATCGCCGCCTGGGTGGAAAAGACCCTGCTGGACCTGGGCGGCCCGCCGCCTCAGCCGCGCTGGCCGGACGGCCGCCGCGCCGCCCTGGCGCTCGGCCACGATGTGGATTATCCCGAGGTGATTCGCTGGCTGGAGCCGGCCCGGGTGTTGCTGCGCCAGGGGCCGCGCGGCCTCCCCCTGGCGGCGCAGGTCCTGCTGGGCCAGCGCCACCACTGGCATTTCGCGGACTGGATGCAGGTCGAGCAGGCGCTGGGCGCCCGCTCCGCCTTCTACTTCGTGGCGCGGCAGGGTTCGCTCGTCGAATATGCGGCGGGCACGCCGGACTCGTTTTACGATGTCGGCGCCCCGTCGTTCCGGCGGCTCTTTCAGACGTTGCGGGAGGCCGGCTTCGAGGTCGGCCTGCACGCCAGCTACCGGGCCTACGCCAGCCGGGAGCAGTTCGAGACCGAGAAGGCCCGGCTCGAGGCCGCGAGCGGCGGCCCCGTCATCGGCAACCGCCATCACTACTGGCACATGGACCCGGCCGACCCGGAGGCCACCCTTAAGCTTCACGAGGCCATCGGCCTGCACTATGATTCGTCCGTCAATCACAACCGTTACCTGGGCTGGCGCCGGGGCGTGGCGCATCCCTATTTCCCGTTTTTGCCGGCCGACCGCCGCGAGATCGGGACGCTGCAAGCGCCCGTGACCTGGATGGACGATCAGCTCTTCGCGATGCGGGCGGACAATCCCGGCGATCCCTGGGCGCGGCTTCAGGCGGCCGTGGACCGCGCCGCGGCGCTGGGCGGCTGCTTCATTGTGGATATCCACGACTACGTGTTCGACGCCGCGCTCTTCCCCGGCTGGTCCGACCTGTACCGGCGCCTGGTGGGCGAGGTCGGCCGGCGCGGCGATTTCTGGCTGGCGACCCCGGCCGAGGTCGCCGCGCACTGGCGCGCGCGCCACGCGCAGCTCCTCAGCCGGAGCGCCGGGCTGGGGCTCGGCCTGGCCCTTCCGCACCCGAGCCCGGCATGACGACGGAACGACCCACCCCGGAGACGCCGGGCGCCAGAGCCCGCATCACGGCGCTGGACGCGCTGCGCGGCGTGGCCCTGATCCTGATGGGCCTGGTCCACGTCGCCGCCTTCGTCCGCGCCAACCTCCAGGCCGAGACCTACGGCGGCCAGGCCGCGGTGCTGCAAAGCTGGCCGTACTGGCTCTCCGCGCTGGTCACCACCGTGGCCGCGCCCGTGTTCTGGACCCTCAGCGGCGTGAGCGTGGCCCTGCTGGAGGCCAGCCGGCGACGGGCCGGCGAGACCGAGGCGGACATCACCCGCTTCCTGGTCATCCGGGCCGGCCTGCTGCTGGCGCTGGACCTCACCATCGCCGACTGGGCCTGGACCGGCGGCGGCCCGTACACCCACATCCTGCTCAGCCTGGCCATCAGCCTGGCCGTGCTCAGCCTGGCGCGGCGCCTGCCGCCGGCCGTGCTGGGCGCGTCCCTGGTCCTGATCATGCTGGGCTATCAGCTGGCGCTGCCGTGGACGGCCGCCAACCTGAGCCAGACGCCCGATCCGATTTTGGCGCTGCTGCTGGGCTACCGAACACAGCCGTGGCCGGCGCTGGAATTCTCGCTCCTGGGCTGGGGGCCGCTGATGGGGCTGGGCTACCTGCTCGGGCGCTTCATCGACCGGCCTGTGTTTCGGCGGCCGCTCACCTGGCTGGCGGCAGGGGCGGCCCTGCTGGTCGTCGCCTTCGGCCTGCGGGCCCTGGGCGGGTTTGGCGACCTGGTGCCCTTCAGCCCGGAGCAGGGCTGGGTGCACTTCCTGGTGATGAGCAAGACGCCGCCCAGCCTGACCTATTTCGCCTTCAAGCTGGGTCTGGCCGCCCTGGTGCTGGCGGCGCTGGTGGCCCGGCCCGGCTTGATCGAAGGCGGGCCGGGGCGCTGGCTGGTGCTGTGCGGCCAGGCGTCGCTGTTCTTCTTCGTCATGCACATTGTGGTCTACAATCTGGTCAGCCAGCTCGTCCTGGCCCTCAACCTGCCTGGCCCGGGGATCATCCGGGTCTACCTGGCATGGGTGCTGGGCCTGGCCGTGCTGCTGCCGGTCACGGCCTGGTATCGCGGCGTGCGCCGCGCCCACCCGCGCAGTCTGCTGCGCTATCTCTAAAACCGATCCCGTCATGCTGTGGCGCGTCCTCCTCTTCGGGTTGGTCTTCGTCAGCCCGCCTTTTCTTAAAACCTGGCTCCTGCGCCGGGCCGGCGCGCAGATCGGCCGGGGCGCGCAGATCGGCTGGTTCTCGGCGGTGGCGGCCCGGCGGATCACGCTGGGGGAGCGCGCCGTCGTGCGGCCGCTGACGCTGATCCGGCTGGACGGCGACCTGGTCCTCGGCGCGCACAGCGAGATCAGCAGCTTCACGCTCGTGTACGGCACGTCGGATTTCGTGGTGGGCGAAGAGAGCTATGTCGGTCCGCAATGCCTGATCAACGTCGAGGAGCCGGTGCGGATCGGCCGCGGCTCGGCCCTGGGGCCGCGCAGCATGGTCTTCACCCATGGTTCGTATCTGCCGTTCACCGAGGGCTACTGGGTGCGGATGGCGGGCGTGACCCTGGGGGACAAGGTCTGGTGCGCGGCCGGCGTGTTTCTGCATCCGGGCGTCGAGATCGGCGACAATTCGTTCGTCAACTCCTGCGCGGTCGTGACGCAGTCCCTGCCGGCCGGCTCGGTGGCGGAGGGCAACCCGGCGCGCGTCGTCTACCCGATGGCGCGCGTCCAGCGCAAGATGACGCCGCGCCAGGTGGACCTGGCCCTGGAGCGCATCCTGGCGGATTTCGCCGAGGTCGGACTGCGGCGCGAGCTGCGGATTGACCGGGTGGAGCAGGCGCCGGGCTGCCTGCGCTTCACGTATCGCGGGCGGGCGTACTGCGTCCTGCTGATCCGCTCCGACGGCCGGCCCGCCCAGCCCCCGGCGCGCGCCGACCGGTTCGTGTGCGTGGTGAACGCCGAGGGCGCGCCGCTGCCGGAGAAGGCCCTGAGCCTGGACGTCGGCCGGCGCGTGGCGACGCCCTCGTCCGATCCGGTTCACACGGCGCTGCGCCTGTTTATGCTGCGTTACTTTGGCGTCCGCTTGCGCGAACACGAGTCGGCCTGATGTCGCGGGTGTGCCGAATTCCGTAAATCAAAGTAACTGCGCCTGGGGCAACCCACCCCTGGGCCCCGCCGCTTGACTTAGAACCTGTCTCTAAACATCAGCAGAGGCGTCGCCGACGGCACTGCCGTCGGCTATCGGGCGGGTTTAGAGATACTTAGGTAAAACTGCTGAGCCGGGGTGCATATTCCCCGGGATGGCGCGCGGCGAGATCGCGCGTACTATTGGGATTCGGATACTCGGGGGCAAGCCATCGGCCTCCGACCAGGATAAAAAGGTATGTTTAGAAAACGGGGTTACCTGGCGGTCAGCCTCGCCAGTCTGGTCCTCCTTGCCGCCTCGCTCTCGGGCCCGCGGTCGTCGGCCAATGCGCTGGCCGAGGCCACCGCCACGCCGGACCGGGCCGTCGAGGCGGCGGCCGCGACGCACACCGTCTATCTGCCGCTGGTCAATCGTTACTTTTATCCAAGCGTCGGCGGGGCCGAATGGACCCAGCACGCGCACGACGCGCAGCGGACGAGTTTCACGAACCAGGCCGTCCCGACGCCCTGGCGCTGGAAGTGGGCCTGGAACGGCCCAAACAGCTCCGGCGCGGTCAGCAGTGGGAAGTTCCGCCTGCCGCGCAACAGCCAGCCGGTGACGGGCGGGGGACGGGTGTATGTCGCCGCCGGCAGCCGGGGTGTGTATGCGTTGAGTCAATCCAACGGCTCTGTGGCCTGGAACCGCAGTCCGGGCGGGGACATCAACTCGACCCCGGCCTACGACGCCGATACCGATGCCGTGTTCGTCGTCTCCACGAACGGCACGCTCTATAAGTTGAGCGCCGGAAACGGTAACACGCTGGATCAGTTTTCGACCGGGGGTTCGAGCACGCTGCCCCTGCCGCCGGCCGTGATCGGCGACCGCGTCCTGTTCTCGATGGGCAACCGCGTCTACGCCGTGAGCAAGACCACGCTCGACCCGATCTGGAGCTATGACGCCGGCGCCCCCGTGCACACGCCGCCGGCCTATTCCCCCTCGCGGAACCGCGTCATCGCCGTCAGCAACGACCTGTATGTGCACGCCATCGACAACGCCAACGGCGCGCGGGCCTGGCGCGTGAAGCCCATCAGCCGCACCGGCGGAGACCCCGGCAAGAATAACACTTCCGTCGCCGAAGCCTCCTTCGGCTGGCCCGTCATCGCCGAAGGACACGGCTACGTGCTGGTGCGCTATCGCCTGGATTGGGAATCGCTTAATATCTGGAGCCCCTGGCCGGGCACCAACGCCGCCATGCGCTCCAACCTGCAGTCCAATCCCAAGTACCAGTCGCTCTTCGTGCTGGACCTGGATGACGGCGCGGTCCCCTTCATCGCCAACGTGGGCCACGGCGGCTTTGGCGACGGCGAGTATATGCCGATGGGCCCCCAGCCTGTTATCAAGCGCTTCAGCGACGGCCAGGAGGTGGCCTACGTGGTGATGCGCGGGTCGCCCTGCAAACAGAGCCCCTGCGATGGCCGCTGGGACTCGCACCTGGGCGAGTTGTTGCTGGATGGCTCGACCGTTTCGGGCTATCAGCCCGGCTACGTGCGCTTCATGCAGAACACCTTCTTCCCGACGGACGAGCAGGCCAACCTGACGATGGCCGGGGATCAGCTCTTCGGCGGGCACTGGATGTATGGGATCGCGCATCAGATCCTGGACCGGTCGAGCAGCAAAGGCAGCGGATCGAACCCCATCACCGTCTCCAACCTGCCGCACATCATCACCTCCGCCAGCAACTGCGGCTTCAGCGCCAGCCACTACTGCGCGAACGGCCTGATCCAGGATGGCGACGCGCGCGCGATACCGGGCGGCTTCTATATTTACTACAAGGCCGGCAAGGTCTACGACCAGTACTGGAGCGAATACGCCTCCTGGGTGATCAGCAATGGCCTGGTCCTGTTCGTCAGCACCGACGGGGCGGTGGTGGCCCTGGAGGCCGGCAGCCCCGGCAGCCAATCGGTTTCCGAGCCGGCGGCCGCCCGGGAGGCCGCGCCGGGCGCGACGGCCCAGGACGCCGTTTCCAACGGCGCCGATGACGCCGTCGTGCCCTACACCGAGGCGGCGGCGTACGCGGGCCAGACACGGACTGTGGAGGGTGTGCTCCGGACCGTGTTCAACAACCGCAAGGCCGTCTATCTCGGCTTCCGGGACCCGCATCAGGGCGTATTCGTGGTCAGGATCATGAAAGACGCCTGGAGCCGCTTCGATGCGCCGCCGGAGAACATGTATTCCGCCGGTCAGCGCGTGCGCGTCACCGGCTTCATCGAATGGTATCAGGGTGATCCGGTCATCTATGTGACCGACCCGGCGCAGATCGAAGTGCTCGAAGAGTAGGGGACGGTCCGGGTCTTGCCTGCGCTCAATCTGACCCGGCGCCCGGCGCCCTGGCGTCTCGCCCTTGCCCTGGCGTTCAGTCTGGCGGGTTGCGCCGCGCCGGTCGCCGTCCCCTCAACGGAGCCGGCGACATCCACCGCGCCGGCCGCGCTCACCGCGATCACCCTCACGCCGCGCCCCGGCATGCCGTCTCCGGCCCCTACGGAGACGCCGCCGCCCGCGTCCACCCCGACCGCCTCGGCTGACACCGCGACGCCGGCCCCCCGGACGGCGGGGGCGTGCCCGGCGTTCGCCGCCGGCCCGCCCGCCGAGGGATGGACCCAACTGGCCGGGAACCCTCAGCGCACCGGCTACTCGCCCGACGCGCCCGTCGAACCCTGGCGCGTGCGCTGGATCTGGAACGGGCCCGGCGCCGACGGCCGGCCCGCGCCGGACCACCTGCGCCTGCCCCAGGGCGTCCAGCCCGTGGCCGGCGACGGCCGCCTGTACCTCGGACATGCGGACGGGATCGTGCGCGCGCTCTCGGCCGAGACCGGCGCCATGTTGTGGGAATCGCCCAGCCTGGAGAACGCCGTAGTCAACACGGCCGCCTACGATCCCGCCACGGCCAGCGTGTACGTCGGCACGACCGATGGCCGTTTCTGGCGCCTGGACGCGGCCAGCGGCGCCGTCCTGCGCTCCAACCGGCCGGGCGGCAGCCTGGTGATGGCTCCGCTGGTCGTGGGCGGCCTGGTCTTCATCGGCTCCACCAGCGGCGCGTTCTACGCCTTCGACGCCGCCACGCTGGAGCAGCGCTGGCTTTACGAGGCCGGGGCGCCGCTGGTCGCCTCGGCCGCCTTCGCGGTCAATGAAGGCGGCCTGATCGTGCTGCTGGCCGAAGACGGGACGGTCCATGCGGTGTGCGCGGCCGACGGCGCGCGGCTGTGGCGCACGGCCGTCGGCGGCGACGCCGATCCGCTGCGCGGCGGCGCGCGCTTCCCGGACACGTACCCGGTGGTGGCCGAGGCCAGCGGCGTGGCGCTGGTGAGGGCTTACCAGGCCTGGGATAAGATGTGGCAGCCGGAGGGCGGCGCCCCGGCGGACGCTGAGGCAACCCGGCAGTTCCTGGAAGCGAACCCGGAATACCAGTCGTTCTTTGTATTGAATCTGCGCGACGGGTCGCCGCGCTTCACGGCCCCGGTCCTGGCCGGCGCCATCGGCAATGGGGGCGATTTCGAGTCGACGCCGCCGCAGGCCGTGGTGCGCGCCTACCCGGACGGCGCGGAGGCCGCGTATCTGCTGTGGCGCAACCGGCAGGCGTGCGTGGGCGGCTTCTGCGACGGCCGGGAGGACACCACCCTCGGCGAACTGGACCTGGTCAGCGGCGTCATCCGCTTTGTGCAGGACCACAAGAACGCCGGCAGCCTGCGCCTGCCCACCGACGAGCAGAGCCCGCTGGCGATGGCCGGCGACGCGCTGTTCCACGCCCACTGGATGCTGTTGGGCGGCGTGCGTTTGGAAGACCGGTCGCCCGCGCTCGGCGCGAGCTACGCCGCTCCCCTCCGGACGCGGGAATTGCCCCCGGTCCTCAACACCCTGCGCCCCGACCTGTGCGCGGGCGCGTCCGACCACGTGTGCGCCGTCGGAATGCAGGCCCCGTGCGACGGCTTTGCCGTAGATCCCGGCTTCTTCGTCTATCACGCTGAGCAGTGCGTCTACGACCAGTTCTGGTCCACGCCGGTGCGCGGCGTTATCATCGACGGCGGCACGGTCTACTGGCGGACCGTGGACGGCGCCGTCGTGGCGCTGGGACCATAAGCCTCAACATAGTTCTCAGGTCCCACCGTCGCCTGCGTTCCCTGTAGTACCATTGGACAATTGTCCGGCCGGGGTTGGGCGGGCAAACTACTCCTGACCTCCCCGGCGGTCCTGGGCGGCCTTATTCGGCGGCCCCTGGATCGGACCAGGCCGCGGCGGCTTTACCGATGCCCGACGGCAGCCAGCCCGCTGAACGCGCGGCAATGCGGAAATATCCATGACCGACCAGTCGACTGCAAAAACCAACCGGCTGGCCCTGATCGTCCTGCGCAATTCGGCCTTTGGCCTGGCGGCGCAGGTGGCGATCAAGGTCCTCTCGTTCGCCTTCAATGTGCTTGTGATCCGGCAGCTCGGCGCCGGCGAGTACGGGCAATATACGGCCGTGGGCGCGTTCGGCGCCGTGTTCCTGTTCGTGGCCGATCTGGGGTTGAGCCCGTACGCGGTCCGCGAGTTCGCGCGCTGGCGCAACCAGCCGGATGCCCTCAGGCGGTCCACGCAGCTTTACAGCAATATCCTCTGGCTGCGCCTGGGCCTGTCGGTGCTGTCCAGCCTGCTGACCCTGACCGCCGCCTGGCTCACCGGCCGGCCGCTGGAGATGATCGGCGCCATCGCCCTGAACAGCCTGGGCCTGCTCATGTACGCCGTCCAGGGCACAAGCGAGGCGGCCCTGTCCGGTTTCGAGCGCCTGGACCTGGTCTCGGGCGTGCGCGTCGTCAACCAGCTGGTCTTCGTCGTCGCCGGCGGCTTCGCGCTCTGGTACGGCTTCGGCTACTACGGCCTGATCGTGGCCAATCTGCTGGCGATCGGCCTGATGACCTACATGTCCTGGCGGGCCGTGAAGCGCCTGGATATCCCGCTGGCCCGGCCGCGGCCCGCCGACTGGCTGGGCCTGCTGCGCGCCAGCCTGCCGTTCGGCCTGATTGGCCTGGCGTTGGGCCTCTCCTATCGCTTCGACACCGTCCTGCTCAATATCTACTGGTCGGACGCCGAGACCGGCTACTACAACGCCGCCTACAATCTGGTCTTCTCGGCCGCTGTCTTCTCCAACGTGCTCAACACCGCGCTGTACCCATCGCTGGCCCGCCAGGCGGCCGAGGACCCGGGCCAGCTGGCCCGCATCGCCCAGCGCGTCCTGCGTTATCTGCTGCTCTTGGCATTGCCCATCGCCGTCGGCGCCTGCGTGCTGGCCGGGCCGGCAGTAACCTTCCTGTACGAGGGCGGCTATGGCCCCACCAGCATGGCGCTCGCCATCGTTATCTGGGCCGTCCCGTTCATGTACCTGTCCGAGTTCCTGGGCTACGTGGTGGTGATCCAGGGGTTGGAGAGCCGCGTGGCGCGCGCGGTCCTGGTCAGCTCCGGTTTCAACGTGCTGTTGAACCTGCTGCTCGTGCCGCGGATCGGCCTGGCGGCGGCGGCCGTGATGACGGTCCTGACGGAGGTCGTCCTGGTGGCCCAGCACAGCTGGACCCTGCGCGCGATGGTGAAGCAGTTCGACTGGCTGGAGACGCTGGGGCGCCCGCTGCTGGCCGCGCTGGTGATGGGCGGCGTGGTCTGGGCGCTGTCCGGCGCGCTGCCGTTTCTGGCCGTCGTCGCCCTCGGTGTGGCCGTGTACGGCCTGGCCGCGCTGTTGTTCGGCGCCGTCGGTCGTGAGGACGTGAGTTTCCTGCGCCGCGCCCGGCGCGGTACGCCGGAAACCCCGCCGGTCGTCCCATGAAGATCGTCTTCGGCGTCCACCATTTCCCGCCGCGCTACACGGGCGGCGCGGAATGGCAGACCTTCCGCACGGCGCGGGACCTGCAGGCGCGCGGCCATACCGTGCGCGTGGTCTGCGTCGAGCACGTGGATCGAGGGCCGGCCTCGGGCGTGGCCTGGCTGGACGACCTGTACGAGGGTGTGCCGGTGCGGCGCCTGTCGTTCAACGGGCGGGCGGCGCCGGACCCGCGGGCCTTCGAGTATCGCAACCCCTGGATCGGCGATCACTTGCGCGCCTGGCTGGCCGAGGAACGCCCGGACCTCTTTCATCTCGTCAGCGGCTATCTGCTGACCGGGGAGGCGTTGCACGCCGCTCATGAGCTGGCAATCCCGTCGGTCGTGACGCTGACGGACTTCTGGTTCCTGTGCCCGCGCATCTCGCTGTTGCAGAGCAACGGGCGGGTCTCACGCCTGCCCATCGACCCGGCGCAGTGCGCCCGATGCCTGGGCGAGGAGCGCAGCGTCTTCCGCCGGCTGGGGCGGCTGTTGCCCGGCCCGATGGCCGCCTACTGGCGCCTGCGCCGCGACCTGGTGGGCCACATCGAAACCCGGCTGGGCTATTTGCGCCGGGCGCTCAACCTCGCCGGCAAGATCATCAGCGTGTCGCAATTCGTCCGCAATTTGCACATCGAGGCGGGCGTCGCGCCGGAACGGATCGTCTTCCTGCGCCAGGGGCTCGATCTGGGCCATCTGACGCCGGAGGCCCTGGCCAAGACGCCGTCCGATCAGCTGCGCGTCGGCTACATCGGTCAGATCGCCGAGCTCAAGGGCGTCCATGTGCTGCTGGAAGCGGCGCGGCAGATCGCCGATCCGCGGCTGGCAGTGCGCGTCTACGGCAACGCCGGCCGCTTTCCCGGGTATACTGACCGCCTGCGCGCCATCATCGGCGCGGACCCGCGCCTCCAGTTCGCCGGCGAGTACCGCGGCGCCGCCGAGTTGACGCGGGTCCTGCGCGACCTGGACGTGATCGTCGTGCCGTCGCTGTGGTATGAAAACAGCCCCTCGGTCATCCTGGAAGCCTTCGCTCACCGCACACCGGCGGTAGTGTCGGATTTCGGCGGGATGGCCGAGTTGGTTCGGCACGAGCAGGACGGGCTGCGCTTCGCGCTGGGCGACGCGGCCAGCCTGGCCGGGCAGTTACAGCGGCTGTTGGACGAGCCGGACCTGCTGCCCCGCCTGCGCGCCGGGATCGGGCCGGTGAAGACGGTGGCCGAAGAGACCGATGACCTCGAGGTGATTTACCGCGAAGTGCGGACGCAGCCGTCGCGATAGATCGGAAGCCATCGCATGACTGACCTGGACTCTGCTTTTGCGCGTCAACCCGTGCTGATCACCGGCGGCCTGGGCTTCATCGGCAGCACTCTGGCCCGGCGCCTGGCGGACCTGGGCGCGTCCGTGACGATCGTGGATTCGCTCATCCCGGATTACGGCGGCAACCTGTTCAACCTGGCCGGTTATGAGAACCGCGTCCGGGTCAATATCGCCGACGTGCGCGACGAGTACAGCATGGATTACCTGGTGCGCGGCCAGGCCTTCCTGTTTAACCTGGCCGGCCAGGTGAGCCACCTGGACTCCATGCAGAACCCCTACACCGACCTGGAGATCAATTGCCGCAGCCAGCTGTCGATCTTGGAGGCCTGCCGCAAGCACAACCCGGGCGTGCGCATCATCTACTCCGGGACGCGCCAGGTCTACGGGAAGCCGCGGTATCTGCCGGTGGACGAGCGCCACCTGGTTGATCCGGTGGACGTCAACGGCGTCAACAAGGTCGCCGGCGAGTGGTATCACCTGGTGTATCAGCGCGCCTACGGCCTGCGGACCACGTCGCTGCGCCTGACCAACACCTACGGCCCGCGCATGCGCGTCAAGGACGCCCGCCAGACCTTCCTGGGCATCTGGATCCGGCGCATGATCGAGGGCGGCGAGATCCTGGTGTATGGCGACGGCGAGCAGAAGCGCGATCTCAATTACGTGGACGATGTCGTCGAGGCCCTGCTGCTGGCCGCCGTGCACGACGCGACCATCGGCGAAATCTACAATCTCGGCGGCGACGAGGTGGTGTCGCTGCGCGAGCTGGCCCATCAGCTCGTCGCCCTGAACGCCGCCGGCGCTTACCGGCTGGTGCCGTTCCCGGCCGAGCAAAAGGCTATTGATATCGGCGATTATTACGGCGACTACTCCAAGTTCCGGCAGGCGCTGGGGTGGCGGCCTAAGGTCGGCCTGGCGGAGGGGCTGGCGCGGACGCTGGCTTATTATCGCGCCCATTGGGCTGAATACTGGCAGGCATAAACGGCCTGGCCCGGGAGAACCGAGCAATGATCCCGCAGACTGATCCCGGCGCGTCCTACCGCGCGCATCAGGCCGAGATCGACGACGCGATCCGGCGCGTGAACGCCTCCGGCCGATATATCCTGGGTCCCGAGGTCGAGGCCTTCGAGGCTGAGTTCGCGGCGTACGTGGGCGTGAAGCACTGTATCGGCGTGGCCAACGGCACCGACGCCCTGCGGCTGGCGGTGGAGGCCTCGGTGGCGCCCGAGGCCCGGCGAGCCATCACGGTCTCGATGAGCGCGACGGCGACCGTGGCCGCCCTGGTCAGCGCCGGCAAAACGCCGCGCCTGGTGGATATCCACCCGGACGATTACACCCTGAACCCGGCCGCGCTGGCCGAGGTTGACGGGGACGGCGCGGTCGTGGTCCCGGTCCACCTGTACGGCCAGCCGGCCCGCCTGGCCGAGATCCTCCGCTGGGCGGCGGCGGCGGGCGCGGTCGTGATCGAGGACTGCGCCCAGGCGCATGGCGCCGTCCTGGACGGGCGGCGCGTCGGCTCATGGGGGACGGCCGCGGCGTTCAGCTTCTACCCGACCAAGAACCTGGGGGCGCTGGGCGACGGCGGCGCCGTGGTCACCGACTCGGACGCCGTGGCCGAGCGCGTCCGGCTGCTGCGCATGTACGGCTGGCGCGAGCGCTACATTTCGGACCTGCATGGCGGCAACAGCCGCCTGGATGAGCTCCAGGCCGCCATCCTGCGCGTGAAACTGCGCTATCTGGACGCCGCCAACGCCCGCCGCGTCCAGATTGCCGCGGCCTACGACGCCGCCCTGGCGGGCCTGGGCCTCAAACGGCCGCCTTCCGGCGGCGTCTATCACCAATACGTGGTCTGCCATCCCCGGCGGGATCAACTCCGGCGTCTGTTGGAGAGCCGGGGCGTGGGCACGTCGGTGCTGTACCCGGTCCCGATCCATCGCCAGCCGGCCTATGCCGGCCTCCCGGCGTCGGAGCTGCCGGTCACCGATGAGCTGGCGCGCACGCTGCTGTGCCTGCCCATGTACCCGGAGCTGACCGACGCCGAAGTGGAGCATGTCTGCGAAGCGGTCCGCGCGGCCGTGTCTGCCCTGGGTTCAGGGAGTTGAACTCTGATGGGGACGCTCGTCGCCGCCACCTGGAGCATGCCGCCCGGCACGGTCGCGGGCATCCGGGCCGGTCTGCATCCGCGCCTGGACTATCTCGACCTGGCCGGGCGGCTGTCCGCCGACTGGGTGGATTATGACGCCGCCGCCCACCCCACTTTGCGCCGCGTGGAGGACCTGCTCCGGCTGGACCTGCGCCTGGCGGCGGAAGTCGCCCGCCGGGTGCGCCTTCGGAAATATGGCACGGTCGTGAGCCTGTCCGAGCGGGTGGGGATCCCGCTGGCGCTGACCCTCGGGCGGCGCGTGCGCCAGGCCGTGATCCTGCACCATCCCCTGTCGCGGCTCAAACTGCACGCGCTGCGGCTCAGCGGCCTGCATCGGGCCTGGCGTCTCATGCTGTGCCTCAGCCGGGCCGAGGCCGACGAGTTCCGGCGCACGCTGAAGGCGACGGACGACGAGGTCCAGGTGCTCAACACGCCCGTGGACATCGATTTCTACCGCCCCGACTTCACGCCGCCCGATCCGGCTTGGGAGAAGCGCGAAGCGCTTCTCTCACGGCAGGCTTCGCCGGCCGCCGAGCCGGCCGGGGAGGCGCCGCACATCCTGAGCCTGGGCCTGTCCTACCGCGACTACCCGACGCTGGTCGCCGCCATGCGCCGCTTGCCGGAGGTTAATTGCCACATCCGGGCCGGCAGCAGCTGGGTGTACGGGCGCAGCGGCTACGAGCAGGAGACGCTGCCCGCCAACATTGCGCCGCACCCGTTTGTGCCGCCGTCCGAGTTGCGGCATGTCTTTCAGCGTTGCCGCTTCGTCGTCATCCCGCTCCAGCCCGGCACGCAATGGGCCGCCGGCTGCACGTCGGTGCAGATTGCCCAGGCGATGGGCAAGGCCGTCATCGCCACCCGCCTGCCCGGCCTGGAGGACTACGTGGCGCACGGCCAGACCGGCCTGCTGGTGCCGGCCAAAGACCCGGACGCGCTGGCGGCCGCCATCGACCGCCTGTGGCGGGACCCGGCGGAGGCCGAGGCGATGGGCGCGCGCGGCCGGCGCTGGATCGAAGCCGAGTTCTCGCTCGATCAGTGGCTCGACCGCCTGGCCGGCCTGGTCCGCGCCCTCTGAGGCCCCGGTATGCGGATCGGCATCGACGTCCGGTATCTCTCGCACGGCCTGGTCGGCGGCGTCCACACCTACGTGCGGCATCTCGTCCCGGCGCTGCTGGAGCAGGCCGCGGCGCATACCGTCTTCCTGTATGCGGACGCCAAGCGGCCCTTTGAGCTGGAGGCGCTGCCGGATTTCGTGACGCTGCGCACGCTGCCCTACCGCAACGGCGTCTCCAGCGTGCAGAACGACCTGTGGACGCTGCGTGCCTGGATGGCCCGCGACCGCCTGGAGGTGGCCCATTTTCCGGCCAATTACGGCTTCGGGCCGGCCGGCGCGCGCACCGTCATCACCCTGCACGACGAGATCAACGTCATGCCGTGGTGGGAGATCGTGCGCGGCCACCGCAAAGACCCCGGCACGCTGGCGATGATGACTTACCTGCACGCCTGTTCCACCGCCGCCGTGCGCCGCGCCCACCTGCTCATCACCGTCTCCGAGTATGCGCGCCGGCAGATCGCGCGCTACAGCCGCTTCCCGGCCGACCGGATCGTGCCCGTCCATCATGCGCCCACGCCCGACCTGCGCCGCGTGACCGAGGCCGCGCAGCTGGCCGAGGTCCGCGCCCGGCTCCAGGTTCCGGAGCGGTTCGTGCTGGCGGACGGCATCAAGAACCCGGGCGTCCTGGTCCGCGCCTGGCGCCGCCTGCCGGAGGCGCTGCGCGCCGGCCGCCAGATCGTCTTCTTCTCGCGCCGCCCGGACCCGCCGGCCGTCATCCAGGAGGCGGTGGCGGCCGGCCACGCCCGCCTGCTCATCCGCCCGGAACGGGCCGACCTGATCGCGCTGTACAGCCAGGCGGAGGCCTTTGTCTTTCCGTCCTGGATCGAAGGCTTTGGCCTTCCACTGCTGGAGGCCATGACATGCGGCGCGCCGATCATCGCCTCCACGCGCGGCGCTATCCCGGAAGTGGCCGGCGAGGCGGCGCTGTTGATGGACGCCGAGGACGACGGCGCGCTGGCCGAACATCTGGCGCGCGTTCTGGGGACGCCGGCCGAGGCCGAGCGCCTGCGCCAGGCCGGCTTCGCGCGGGCCGCGCAGTTTTCCTGGGCGAACACCGCCCGCCGCATCCTGGATGCGTACACCATGCTTCCCTGATCCCTCTCTCTGGCTGAACCTATGACGATGCATGTCTTCATCACCGGCGGCGCCGGCTTCATCGGCTGCAATCTGGCCGCGCA
>DAOUAB010000001.1:0-36587 GCA_034434015.1 Anaerolineales bacterium | reverse complement strand
GCGCGCGCCTCGGCCCAGGCCGGCAACGGCCCGGTGGACCTCGGCCCGCCCGTCGCCAGCCGCGGGACGTATGCCACGCCCGTCCGGATCGACCCGTTCGCCGTCTCCATCGAAGACAAGCTGGCCGTGCTGCTGGCCGCCGACGCCGCCCTGGCGCGCGCCGCCCCCGCCGGGCGACGGCTCGGCCCGACCCTGGTGCGCCAGGGCAGCCTGGTTTTTGTCCGCGAGCACAAGCAGTTCGCCAACACCGACGGCGCCGACATCGAGCAGACCCTGATCGAATCCGGCGGCGGGATCATGGCCACGGCCGTCTCCGACGACGATGTCCAGCGCCGCTCGTACCCGAACTCGGCGGAGCGCCAGCAGGGCACGGCCGGCTGGGAGTACGTGCTGGCCATGGACCTGCCCGGCCACGCCGAGCGCGTCGCGTCTGAAGCCGTCCAGTTGCTGAGCGCCGCGCCCTGTCCGCGCGACACGGTCACGACCGTGATCCTGGGCGCCTCCCAGCTGGCCCTGCAGATCCACGAGTCCTGCGGACACCCGGTCGAGCTGGACCGGGTCTTCGGCGCGGAGGCCGCCTACGCCGGCGGCTCCTTCCTCACGCCCGCGATGCTTGGCCGTTTCCGCTACGGGTCCGAGGTGGTCAACCTCACCGCCGAGGCCGTGCGCGCCACCGGGCTGGGGACCTTCGGCTGGGACGACGAGGGCGTGCCGGCCGCCTCGACGCCCATCGTGCGCGCTGGGCGTTTCACCGGTTTCCTGATGTCGCGTGAGACGGCCAGCCGCCTCGGCCTGACCTCCAACGGCTGCATGCGGGCCGCCGGCTGGAACCGGCTGCCGCTCGTCCGCATGACCAACGTCAGTCTTGAGCCGGGGACGTGGACGCTGGAGGAGCTGATCGCCGACACCGACGAGGGCCTGCTCCTGGAGACCAACCGGTCCTGGAGCATCGACGACAAACGCTACAACTTCCAGTTTGGCACCGAGGTCGGCTATGAGATCAAGCGCGGCCGGCTCGGCCGGTTGCTTAAGGATTGCACCTACACCGGGAACACGCCCGAGTTCTGGAACAACTGCGACGCCGTGTGCAACGCCGATCACTGGGCGATGTACGGCACCCCGAACTGCGGCAAGGGCCAGCCGGCGCAGGTGATGCACACCGGCCACGGCGCCGCGCCCGCCCGCTTCCGGAACGTGCGCGTGGGCGTGCTGGAGTGACGCCGTGCTGGGATTTTTTCGCCCACGTCCGCGCCTGCCGGCCGCGGCGGACAGCCTGGAGAAACACGGGGTCGCCGCCGACATCCGGGCCCGGCTGGCGGCCTATCTGGAGCAGGCGCCGGCGCGCGAGGTCTACCACGTCAACCCGCGCCATCTGGCTGAGCGGCTGGGCCTGGACGAGCGGGCGGCGCTCAAGCTCCTGGTGGCGGCGCTGTATGAAGGCCTGGTGTCTCTGCACTGGGACGTGCGTTGCCCGGCTTGCGGCGGCTCCAACGACCATAGCGCGCTGCACGAGTTGCGGCATGAGCTCCAGTGCGCTATGTGCCAGGGGCGCTTCGCGCCGCGCCTGGACGGCGAGGTCCGGGTGACGTTCAGCGTCCACCCCCGCTTCCGGTCCCTGTACGCCGATGCCGACGATCCGGACTTCCGGGCCGGGATCGACGCCCGCCTGGGAGCAGTCACCGGCCAGGCCCTGCTGCTCCTGCCCGAGTTTCAGCGCCTGTTCCCGCAGGAGCGCCTGCTGCCCGATGAAAGCCTGGAGGTGGCGCGGGTGGCGCTGCTTTTCACCGATCTGGCCGGCTCCACGGCGCTGTACGCCCGGCGCGGCGACCCGCGCGCGTATCACCTCGTCCGCCTGCACTTCGAGGCGTTGTTCGCCGCCGCCGACCGGCGCGCCGGCACGGTGGTCAAGAACATCGGCGACGCCGTGATGGCGGCCTTCCCGACGCCGGCCGAGGCGCTGGCGGCCGCCCTGGACATGCAGGCCGCCATCGCCGCCCTCAACGCGCGCGAACGCCTGCCGGCCGAGGAGCGCCTGATCCTGAAGATCGGCCTGCACAGCGGCCCGTGCCTCAACGTCACGCTCAACGACCGGCCGGACTATTTCGGCACCACCGTCAACATCGCCGCCCGCGTGCAGGCCCTGTCGCGGGGCGGGGATGTCGTCTTCACCGACGCGATCCGGCACGACGCCGGGGCCGGGGGGCTGATCGCCGGCCGGCTGCTGCAGACCAGCCGTGTCACCCTGAAAGGCATCGCCGATGAGCTGAGGGTGCATGTCCTCAACCTGTAGGTGACGTGATGTCGTTCCCATCGTCTCCCCTCTCCCTGTGGCTGGCCGAGTACGGCCCCTATACGCCGGAGCCTCCTCTGGAAGGCGACCTGGCGGTGGACGTCGCAATCGTCGGCGGCGGGTTCACGGGCCTGGCCACGGCCATCGCCCTGCGCCGGGCCGCGCCCGGCCTGAGCGTCGCCGTCTTCGAGCATGAAGTCGTGGGCTACGGCGCCAGCGGCCGCAACGGCTCGTTCTCGATGACGGTCGTCGGGCTCGGTTTTGGCACGACCGCACTGCTCAAGGGCAGGCAGTTCGTCAAGGACGCCCACGTTTACATGGAGCGCGCCGTGGACGGGCTGGAGGCCCTGATCCGGGACAACGGCCTGGACTGCGACTACTTCCGGCCGGGATTCCTGCGGATGGCGACCGCGCCGGCTTACGTGCGGCGTCTCCAGCACGACCTGGAGCTCGTCCACGCGCTGGGCATCACGGGCCTGCACTGGCTGGACCGGGACGCCGCCCGCGCCCGGGTCAACTCCGAGCTCTATCTGGGGGCGATGTGGGAGCCCAGGCTGGGACTGCTGAACCCGGCCAGGCTCGTCCGCGAGGAGAAACGGCTGGCCCTGCAACTGGGGGCGCAGGTCTTCGAGCGCACGCCGGTCGTGGAGATCGAGCGCGGCGCGCGGCTGCGGCTGAAGACGCCGCGCGGCGCGGTGACGGCCGAAAAGCTGGTCCTGGCGACCAACGCCTACTCACACCGGCTGCCGGCGCTGCGCGGCAAGCAGATTCCGGCCTGGACCTATATGGTGGCCACCGCGCCGCTCGAGGACCGGCATTTCGCCGAGATCGGCTGGCGCGAGCGTCAGGGCGTCGAGGACGCGCGCAACCTGATCCACTATTACCGGGTGACGCCGGACCGGCGCCTGGTGATGGGCGGCGGCCCGGTCGGGCTGGCCTACGGCGAGCGGCTGGACATCGACTCGGACGAGGCCGCCTGGCGTCACCTGGAGGCCCACCTGCGCCTGCTGTTCCCGGCGCTGCGCGACGTGCCGATCACGCACCGCTGGGGCGGGCCATTTTCGGTGACCCTGGACCTGACGCCGGCCCTGGGCTACCTCGGCGACCGGCGCGTGGTCTACAGCCTGGGTTGTATCGGCCACGGGGTGTCGATGACGCATCAGAACGCTCTGACGCTGACCGACCTCCTGCTGGAGCGGCAGACCGAGAACACGGCCTGTCCGTTCGTAGAACGCCGCGTGCTGGCCTGGCCTCCCGAACCGCTGCGCTCGGCGGCCGCGCACGCCATCCGCGCCTACCTGCGGCTGGAGGATTGGTGGTGCGAGCGCGGCCTGCCGGCCGGTTAGCGCCCGGCGGCGACCGACCGCATCCGGCGGCGGAGCCGCCGCGTAAGGTCGCCGCAGAGCGGCGACCGACCGCATCCGGCGGCGGAGCCGCCGCGTAAGGTCGCCGCAGAGTGGCGACCGACCGGCAGATTGGCGGCGGAGCCGCCGCGTAAGGTGGCCGCAGAGCGGCGACCGACCGGCATATGACTTGCATCGGAACCCAAAACCGGGTATTTTCCCGCCAATGAGCCGTCGTCTGCCGTCTGTAGTCTGGTATCTGTAGCCTGTTATCTGAAATGAAAGACCGCCGTTCCGTAGACGATCTCTCGATTGACGAACTACAGCGGGTGCTCTCGGAGAAGAAGCGCGAGGCCCGCGAGGCCCGGCTGGCGCGCTACCGGGAGACCGGCCGCGCGCTGCCCGTGGTGCCGGTGGGCGTGCTGCCCGAGGGCGATCACGCGGCGACGCCCGTGGCCCCGCCGCGCCCGCGCAGCCTGGCCCGCCGCGTGCTGGACGGCCTGCTGCTCCTGGTCGAAATCGCGGCCGTCGCCGGCCTGATCTACGTGGCCTACAACGGCAAAAACATCCTGGACAACCTCAACCGCGAGGCCGCCCAGATGATGGCCGCCGGCGTCCAGGCCCTGCCGACGTCCGCGCCGACGCCCGTGATCACGGCCGTGGTGTTGCCGGCCGGCCACACGCCGCCCACCGACCCCGGCGGCGCGCGTTTCAACGAGGCCGAGATCCCCGAGGACCTGCGCCAGTGGGTGCGCGCCCTGCCGGCGCCCATCGTGCCCACCCAGGGCCCGAGGCAGGCCCGCCGCATCATCATCCCGGCCATCAACGTCGACGCCCTGATCGTGCAGGGCGATGACTGGGAGCAGCTCAAGAAGGGCGTCGGGCAGCACCTGGGCAGCGGCGACCCCGGCCAGCCGGGCAACCTGGTGCTCTCCGCCCACAACGACATCTTCGGCGAGATCTTTCGCCGCCTGGATGAATTGCAGCCCGGCGACGAAATCCAGATCCACACCCTGACCCAGGTCTTCACCTACGCGGTCACCGGCACGCGCATCGTCAAGCCGACCGAAGTGAGTGTCCTGGCCGCGACCCCGCACTCTTCCATTACGCTGATTTCATGTTATCCTTACTGGGTTGACACGCAGCGGATCGTGGTCAGCGGCGATCTCAAGACGCCGTGACAACGCCCCGACAGTGAGGTCGTGATGAGCAAAGTGCGAAAAGCCAAGCGCCTGCGCCAGCCGAATGTGCCGATGAGCGTCGGCCCGGTGGTCGAGGCAGCGGTGGAACGGGTGGAGACGCGCGCCGGCTCAGGCGTCGAGACAAACCTGCCTGACTTTGATTACACCAATACAAAGAAGGACCTGACCCGCATCGGCCTGCTGGCCGGCACCTTCATCGCCATCCTGGTCACGCTGTCCTTTTTTATCCGCTGACATTGACTTGGAGCCGCCGGGTCAGGCGAAGATCGGCGCCGTGGCCCGGCCCGCGCGCGGGAATTGTCGGGGAAGGGGGGCTCGTTCTTCCCTGCATTGGCCAGAACTTCAATAACCCCCATTGGCTAGGACCACCGCGCCATTGAGGCGGCGGTGGTTGTCGTTTATCGTCAACGCGATGCGTGTCCTGTTTGTTGTGCCTTATGTGCCGAACCTCATCCGGGTGCGGCCGTACAACTTCATCCGGCACCTGGCGCGGCGTGGACATCACGTCACCGTGTTGACGGCCTGGACCGATGAGCGTGAGCGCGCTGACATTGAGCATCTGCGGGCGGAAGGCCTCGAGGTGCGGGCCGTTCGCCTGCCGCGCTGGCGCTCCCTGGCGAACTGCCTGGGCGCGTTGCCCACGGCCGTCCCGCTCCAGGCGGCTTATTGCTGGCATCCCGCCCTTGTGTCCGAGGCCGCGTTGGAAGGCCTGGAGCCGGATGCCATTCACGTGGAACACTTGCGCGGCGCCTGGTACGGGCTGGCGCTCAAGCAGTGGCGCCGGCGGTTCCAGGCCCACGTGCCGATCGTCTGGGACAGCGTCGACTCGATCAGCCTGTTGTTCCGCCACGCCGCCGCGCGCAGCGGCCGGCTGGTGAGCCGCTGGATCACGCGTTTCGAACTGGGCCGCACGGAGCGTTACGAAGGCTGGCTGACGCGCCAGTTCGACCGGGTGCTGGTCACGTCCCGGGCGGACCGGGAGGCGCTGCTGGGCCTGGGCTCGCCCGGGCGGCCGCTGACTGCGGGTCAGGACACGCCTGACTTAAGAGTGATTCCAAATGGGGTTGATCTCGAGTACTTTAGCGTTGACTCGGATGTTGCGCGTGAGCCCGCCACGCTGGTGATGAGCGGGAAAATGAGTTATCACGCCAACGTCACCATGGTGCTGCACTTTACCCGCGCGATTTTTCCCCGCATCCAGGCCCGGCAGCCGGATGTCAAGTTGTGGATCGTCGGCAAGGATCCAACTCCTGAAGTTCGAGCGCTGGCGCAGGATCCTGCCATTACCGTTACCGGGACCGTCACCGATGTCCGCCCCTATCTTCAGCGGGCGACGGTTGCGGTGGCCCCGATCGCTTACGGGGTTGGGATACAGAATAAGGTTCTGGAGGCGATGGCCTGCGGCGCCCCGGTAGTTGCAACGCCGCAGGCCGTCTCGGCGCTGGAGCTGGAAACGGGGAGAGATGCCATGGTGGCTGAAACGCCAGAGACCTTTGCCGAGACAGTGGTTGGTCTGCTGCAGGATCCGGGGCGGCGCGCCGCCGTCGGTCAGGCCGGTCGGCGTTATGTGGAAGCGCATCACGCCTGGGCGAGCATCGCCGCCCGCCTGGAGGAAACATATCATGGCATCCCAGCCTATGTTGGATGAACTGCCGCACGTGGCGCCCCTGGCCGCGCAGCCCAACGTCGGGCGGCTCTCGCGCCGCGCCCGCGGCGCGCTCCTGGTGGCGGGCCTGGTGATCACCGACGGCCTCATGCTCAATGCCGCCTTCGCGCTCGCCTATATCGTCCGGTTCAGCCTGAACCTGCCGTTCTTCTATCAGGACCCGGCCCCCAGCCTCATCTATTACGAAGGCATCTTCTTCACCTTCATCCTGCCCATCTGGATGGTGCTCTTTGCCGCGCTGGGGCTGTACCATCTGCCCAACCTGATGGGCGGCGCCCGTGAGTATGACCTGGTCTTTCGGGCGACGACCGCGGGCCTGGTGCCCGTGACCATGGTCGGCTTCCTGGAGCCGTCGTTCATCGTCGCCCGCGGCTGGCTGTTGCTGGCCTGGGGGTTCGCGCTCTTCTTCGTCGCCCTCGGGCGGTTTGGGATGCGGCGCCTGATCGGCTGGCTGCGCCACCGGGGCTACCTGCTGGCCCCGGCCGTGATCGTCGGCGCCAACCAGGAGGGCCGCTGGATGGCGGAGCAGCTGCTCCGCGCGCAGCACTCCGGCCTGCACCTGATCGGCTTCGTGGACGAGAAGGTCCCGGCCGGCACCCTGCTGTTCCACAACCTGCCGTCGCTCGGCACGGTTGACCACCTGGACAAGATCATCCGGCGCTACGGCGTCGAGGAGATCATCCTGGCCACCAGCGCCATCTCATCGCGTGACCGGATGCTGGAAATCTTCCAGCGCTACAGCAACGTCGAGAACCTCAGCCTGCGCCTGTCGTCCGGCCTGTACGAGATCATCACCACCGGCCTGCAGGTCCAGGAAGTGGGCTACGTCCCGCTCGTCAACGTCAACAGGGTGCGCCTGACCGGCTTCGACAGCGTCATCAAGCTGATGCTCGATTATTGCCTGACCCTGCCCGGCCTGCTGGTGATCTCGCCGCTGCTGCTGCTGATCGGCCTGGCGATCCGGCTGGATTCGCCCGGCCCGGTCATCTACCGCCGCCGCGTCATGGGCCTGAACGGCAAGCAGTTCGACGCGTTCAAGTTCCGCACCATGCACGTCAACGGCGACCGGATCCTGGACCAGTACCCGGCCCTCAAGGCGGAGCTGGCCCGCAACCACAAGCTCAAGAACGACCCGCGCATCACGCGCGTCGGCCGCTTCCTACGCAAGTTCAGCCTGGACGAGCTGCCGCAGTTGTTCAACGTGCTGCGGGCGGAGATGTCGCTGGTCGGGCCGCGCATGATCGCGCCGCAGGAGATGGCCCAATATAACCAGTGGGGCCTGAACCTGCTCACCGTCCGCCCCGGCCTGACCGGCCTGTGGCAGGTCAGCGGCCGTTCCGACGTCAGCTACGAGGACCGGGTCCGGCTGGATATGTACTACATCCGCAACTGGACCATCTGGCTGGACTTGCAAATCCTGCTCCAGACCTTCCCGGCCGTGCTCAAGAGCCGCGGCGCTTACTGATCGCCCGACCATTCGCGACCCGGGTTCGAGGCCGGCCGACGCCGCCGGCCTCGTCGTTGGTGCAGCCGCGTTCTCCCCAACTATGATAAGGACCTCGAAAATTCTGGTTACCGGCGGCGCCGGCTTCATCGCCTCGCACGTAGTCGATGCCCTCATCGAGCGCGGAGCCGACGTGGTGGTTGTCGACAACCTGTCCACCGGGCGCCGGCTCAACCTGAACCCGCGCGCGCGTTTCTATCAACTGGACGTGCGGGACCCGGCGCTGGCCGAGGTCTTCGACCGCGAAAGGCCGGATTACGTCAGCCACCACGCCGCCCAGGTGGACGTGCGCCGGTCGGTGGACGACCCCCTGTTCGACGCCGACGTGAATGTGCGCGGCTCGCTCAACGTTCTCGAATGCGCGCGCCGGTCGGGCGTCAGGCGCCTGGTGTATAGTTCCACCGGGGGCGCCGTGTACGGCGAGCCGGAATATCTGCCGGTGGACGAACGGCACCCGGTCAACCCGATCTGCCCGTACGGCGCCAGCAAACACGCGGTGGAGCATTACCTGTTCATGTATCGGCAGAACTACGGCCTGGACTACGTGGTGCTGCGCTACCCGAACGTGTACGGGCCGCGCCAGGACCCGTCTGGCGAAGCCGGGGTGGTGGCCATCTTCACCGGGCGTATGTTGGCCGGCCAGCCGGTGACCATCAACGGCGATGGCGAACAGACGCGCGATTTCCTCTACGTCGGCGATTGCGCGGCCGCCAACCTGCTGGCCCTGGAGCGCCCGGACGCGGCGGGCATTTACAACCTGGGCACCGGCCAGCCCACCTCGGTCAACCGGCTCTTCACGGAGCTGCAGGCGATCACCGGCTATGACCGCCCGGCCGCCGTTGGCCCGGCCAGGCTGGGCGAGACCCGGCATATCCACCTCGACGCGGGCCGGGCGCGCCGCGAGCTGGGCTGGCGGCCGACCGTCGACCTGCCGGCCGGGCTGGCCCGGACCGTGAACCACTTCAAACAGATCGAGCCGAACGTATGATCATCGTCCAGGCCCCGTTACGCGTCAGTTTCTTCGGCGGCGGCACCGACTTCCCCGACTATTACCGGGAGGAGGGCGGCTGTGTGCTCTCGTGCGCCATCGACAAGTACATCTTCGTCACGATCAAGAAGCGCTTCGACCACCTGCTGCGCATCGGCTACACGCGCCAGGAGATGGTGGAGCACGTCGATCAGATCGCGCACGAGCTGATCCGCGAGGCCCTGCGCAAGACCGGCATCGCCAACGGCATTGAAATCACGACCATGGGCGATATCCCCTCGGCCGGCTCCGGGCTGGGCTCGTCCAGCACCGTGACCGTGGGGGCCCTGCACGCGATGTACACCTTTCTGGGGGAGCTGGTGACGGCCGAGCAGCTGGCGCGGGAGGCGTGCGAGATCGAGATCGAGCGCCTGGGGAAGCCGATCGGCGTCCAGGATCAGTACATCGCGGCGTTCGGCGGGATGCGCTTCTTCGAGTTCCGGACCGACGGCCAGGTGGTCAGTCAGCGCCTGGACCTGGAGGCCGGCCTAGCGCGGCGCTTCAACGAAAGCCTGCTGCTGTTTTTCACCGGCGTCACGCGCAAAGCCGACACCATCCTCGGCGAGCAGAAACGCAATATCCAGGACCGGCGCGCGATCCTGGGCGAGATGAAGGCGATGGCCCATCAGGCCCGCGCCGAACTGACGGCCGGCCGGATTGACGCGATCGGCGAGTTATTGCACCAGGGGTGGGAGTTGAAGAAGCGTCTGGCGAGCCAGATCAGCAACGGCGAGATCGACCAGATGTACGCGGCGGCGCGCGGGGCCGGGGCCCTGGGGGGCAAGATCACGGGCGCCGGCGGCGGCGGCTTTTTGTTGCTGTATTGCCCGCCGGAGAGACGGGCGGCGGTGCGCGAGGCCTTGCGGGACCTGCAGGAACTGCCCTTCCAATTGGAGCAGGATGGGAGTAAAGTGATCTTCAATTATCGGCGTTGAAGCGCGGGACGCGCCGGCTCCGGTCAGGCTGAGAAACGGGTGGCGCGGGAGGCGTGCGGCGCGTGCGGCGCGTGCGGCTCGGCGGACAGCGGCGCTTCGGACCCGAGCTCACCTTCCGACATCCGCGCCGAGGCCATGCAGGCGATAAGCGTAATGCCGGCCGAGATCAGGATCATGAACGCGCCGGCGATGGCCAGGAAAAAAAGCATCCTCGTCAGCCTTTCCCGGAGGGCCGCTAGTACCCAGGTACTATTACTATTGTACCTCATACTTTACCGCCAGTCCACGAATAAACTAGAGATATTCGGTCGTTGTCCCCACCGTCGTTTGACATTTGTTTGAGCCAGTGTGATTGATATGGAAATTCAGGAATATCTCGCCCCGCTCCGACGATGGTGGTGGTTGGTGGTCGTCTCGGTTGCGATCGCCACGGCGTCCGCCTATTTCTTCACGCGCGACCTCCCCTCGGTCTACCTGGCCCGCACGACGCTCCTGGTGGGGAACGCCATCTTTGAGCGCAACCCGACCGGCAACGAGTTCGGCCTGAGCCAGACGCTGGCCCGGGCCTACGCCAACCTGGCTCTGCGCGAGCCGGTGGCGGTGGCGACAATGGCCGAGCTGGGTCTCCAGGAATTGCCCGAGTACAGCGCGCGTGCGCTGCCGGACGGCCAATTCCTGGAGATCACGGTGACGGACAGCAACCGGGAGCTGGCGCAGCTCGTGGCCAACGAGCTGGCCCGGCAGCTGATCCGGCAGAGCCCGTCCGGCGCGCTCACGGAAGAGGAGATCGAGCGCCAGAACTTCGTCCGCCAGCAACTGGCCGACCTGCAGACCAAAATCAACAGCACCAACCAGGAGATGACGGAGAAACAGGCGGCGCTGGCCGACCTGTCCAGCGCCTCCGAAATCGCGGCGGCGCAGGCGGACCTCCGCGCCCTGGAGGAGCGCCTCTCGGTCCTGCAGGGCAATTACGCCACCCTGCTGGCGAACACCGAGCAGGGCGCGACGAACACCCTGACGGTCTTTGAGCCGGCCGCGCTGCCGGTGGTGCCGGTCGGCCCGCGCCGCACGCTGATCATTCTGGCCGCCGCGCTGGCCGGGCTGGTGCTCTCGACCGGCGCCGCCTACCTCATCGAGTTCCTGGACGACACGCTGCGGACGCCGGAAGACGTCTCGCGCCTGCTGCCCTACCCGATCATCGGCTATATCAGCGATATGCCGCGCACCAAGACCGGCATCCTGTCGGTCGCCGATCAGCCGCGTTCGCCGCTGGCCGAGGCCTTCCGGTCCCTGCGCACCAACCTGGAATTCACCAGCGTCGACCGGCAGCTGAAAACCATCCTGATCACCAGCCCGACCCCCGGCGACGGCAAATCGTCCATCGCCTTCAATCTGGGCCTGATCATGGCCCAGGGCGGCAAGCGGGTGGTGTTGCTGGACGCCGACCTGCGCCGGCCGAGCCTGCACCGCATCCTGGGCATCCCGAACCGAGACGGCCTGAGCGACCTCTTCCGCGGCCACCTGCAGGCGGCCGACGTCACCCGGCCGTGGCGCAAAGACAACGTCACCGCCGTCACCAGCGGCACGCTGCCGCCGAACCCGACCGAGCTGCTCGGCTCCAAACGCATGGACCAGATCCTGGCCGACCTCAAGGAGATCGCCGATGTGGTCATCATCGACGCGCCGCCGTTCTTCGTGACGGATGCCTGGGTGCTGGCCTCCAAGGTGGACGGCGTCCTGCTGGTGATCCAGGCCAACCACGCGCGCCGGAATATCGTCCGGTCGATGCTGGAACAGATCCGGCGCGTGAACGCCCCGATCATCGGCGCGGTCATCAACCGCATGGCGCACACGCGCGGCGCCTACAGCCGCTATTCCTACCTGTCTTACTACTACTACAGCCGCGATGAGGCGCAGGCGGAGGGCGGCGCCGCCGGCCAGCTCCCGGCCGCCCGGCCGCAGCGGGCGCTGCAATCCGTGCTGCGCAGCCTGCAAAAGGTGTCGGGCCGCGGCCCGGACGGCGCGGATGAGTCGGCGGCTGTGGAAGGGCCGACGAACGGCCATGTCCACCGGGTGGAGGTGCTGCCGCCCGCCTCCAGCGATCCGCCGGACAGCGAACGGACGCGCGTCTCGCTGGACCTGCTCTACGCCATCAGCCGCGAGCTGGCCACCCAGCTGGACCTGCGCGAGCTGATGCAGCGCATCCTGCAGATGACGCTGGACAGCGTCGGGGCCACCAGCGGCAGTATGATCGTGCTGGACGAGCGCGGGGAGGCCCTGGAAGGCGTGCTGATCTATGAGGGCAAGACGACCGTGCAGACGGCGGAGCAACTGGCCGACGTGGTGGAACGCGGCCTGGCCGGCTGGGTGATCGAGAACCGCCGGCCGGTCGTGCTGGATAACACCCACGACGACCCGCGCTGGCTGCGGCGTGACTGGGACGAAAACGGCGCCAAGACCCCGCGCTCGGCGATCAGCGTGCCGCTCATGGCCAACGACCGGGTGGTCGGCGTCCTCACGCTTGTCCACCCGCACGCCGGCCACTTCACACGGGACGACCTCTCCATGTTGACGGCGATCGCAGTCGGCATCTCCTTCAGCAGCCAGGTCTACCCCAACTGACCCGCCCGGGCGGCGTCCGGCGACTTAACAGGCCGAGGGGCAAAGAAACCGGGCGAAGCGGCAACGCTTCGCCCGGTTGTCTTAAGGACGGTCTCTTGACGACAGGAGACCGTTCGGTCCACCCAAGACGCGTTTCGGCTACAGCTTGTTTACCTCGGCCACGATCTTCTCCAGATCGGCCGGGGTGAGCGCCGGGTGGACGGGGAGGGAGATGACCTCCCGGGCCAGCCGTTCGGTCACCGGCAGCGACACCTCCCCCAACAGCTCGCGCACGTAGCCCTGCTGGTGGGCCGGCACCGGGTAGAACACGCCGGTGCCGACGCCGGCGGCGTTGAGTTGCTTCACGGCCGCGTCCCGGTCCCGGCCGTCGGGCATCCGGACCGTGTACTGGTGCCAGACGTGGCCGTAGCCGTCCTTTACCTTGGGCGTGATGACCGACTCGATCCGGGCATTGAGATAGGCGGCGTTGGCGCGGCGCTGCTCGGTGAAGCCGGCCAGCCGGTCCATCTGGGCCACGCCGATGGCGGCGTGCAGGTCGCTCATCCGGTAGTTGAAGCCCAGCATCTCGTGGTAGTAGCGGCGCTGCATGCCGTGCTGGCGCAGCAGGCGGCAGCGTTCGGCCAGGGCGTCGTCGTTGGTCGTGATCATGCCGCCCTCACCCGTCATCACGTTCTTGGTGGCGTACAGGCTGAACATGCCGGTCCCGAAGCTGCCCACCGGCCGGCCCTGGTAGGTGGCGCCCACGGCCTGGCAGGCGTCCTCGATCACCTTCAGGCCGTGCCGGTCGGCGATGGCCTGGATGCGGCCCATGTCGCACGGATAACCATACAGGTGCACCAGCAGGATGCCTTTGGTGCGCGGCGTGATGGCGGCCTCGATCAGGTCCGGGTCCAGGTTGAACGTCTCCGGGTCCACGTCGACGAAGACCGGCCGGGCGCCGACGAACAGGATGCAGTTGACGGTGGCGATGAACGTGAACGAGACGGTGATGACTTCGTCGCCCGGGCCGATGCCGTTGGCGATCAAGGCCAGGTGCAGGGCCGTGGTGCCGGACGAGGTGGCGATGGCGTGCCGGGTGCCCGCCACGGCCGCGAACTTCTCCTCCAGCCTGGCGACGCGCGGTCCCTGGACCAGCAGACCGGAGTCCAGCACCTCCATCACGGCCTGCTTCTCGGCCTCGCCGATAAAGGGTTTGGAAATGGGGATCATGAGCTCTCCTCACTCGACAATCAATTTCTCGTAATCCGGGCGCGGGATGGCGATCTCCAGGCCGCTCTTGGGACACACCATCAGCACGCTGTCCGCCGCCGGCTGATGGGCGGCCACAACCATCTTGACGCCGTGCGGGCTGACGAAACCGCGCAGCCGGGCCGGGTTGCCGTACACCAGGCCGTAGTCCGGCACGTCACGGGTCACCACCGCGCCCGCGCCGACCATGGCCCAGCGGCCGATGGTGACGCCGCAGACGATAATCGCGCCGGCGCCGATCGCGGCGCCCGTCCGCACGCGGGTCTCGCTCAGCGCCCAGTCGGTCGCGGCCTTGAGGGTGCCGTCCGGGTTGATGGCGCGCGGCGCCCGGTCGTTGGTGAAGACCATGTGCGGCCCGCAAAAGACGCCGTCCTCCAGGGTCACGCCGTGATAGACCGAGATGCCGTTCTGGATCTTGCAGTTGTCGCCGATCTGCACGCCGGCGTCGATGTACACATCCTTGCTCAGGATGCAGTTCCGGCCCAGCCGGGCGTCCTCGCGCACCTGACAGTGGTTCCAGATGCGCGTCCCCGGCCCGATCTCGGCCCGGTCGGACACCTCGGCGGTGGGGTGGATACGGACGTTCTCTCGCTCGCGCATACGGCTCGGCCGCTCCTTTCTTGGGAAAACCTTCACGTGCGCAAGTCTCATTATGCGGACTCCCGGGTAAAAGAACAGTGTGACCGCTGTCCTAGAACGGGCGGGGGAGGTTGGGGAACGGTTGGAGCGGCGGCCGGGGGATTACTCGAACTCCAGCTCCGTCAGGGCGGCTTCGTCCTCGGTCCACTCGCCGAGCGAGATCAGTTCGATGTCGCCGAACAGGGCGGCCTGGCGCGCCTCGATCTTGCGTCGTTTGATCAGTTCCAGCGTGGCCAGGAAGGCGACGACGATCTCCATCCGGCTTTGCGCGGCGGCGAGGAGCTTTTGAAAGACGACGCGGCCGCCTTCGTCGCGCAGGGCCTGCGCAATCAGGCGGATCTGGTCGCGGATGGTCACCCGGGGCGGGGCGACGACCGTGCCCAGCGCCGGCCTGTCCGGCAGGAGGGCCAGCGCGCGGCGGACGGCCTCGAGCAGGTCCAGGGGCGTCACGCCGGTCAGGTCGAGCGTCTTCTCCACCCGGGGCGGCGGCGCCAGGCGCAGATACGTGCGCAGGTTGGCGGCCTCGCGCTCATGCAGGCTGTGGGCGATCTGCTTGTATTTCTTGTACGCCAGCAACTGCCGCGCCAGCTCGTCGCCCGGATCCTCCTCGCCCGGCGCGCGCTCCACCGGGCGCGGCAGCAGGGCCTCGCTCTTGATCAGGATCAGGCGCGCGGCGATGACCAGGAAGTCGGCCAGGTCGGCCAGCTGGAGCTGCCCCAGGACCCGGGTGTAGGCCAGGAACTGGTCGGTGACCTGGGCCAGGGCGACCCGGGTGATGTCGAGTTCTTCGCGCTCGATGAGCTGCAGCAACAGGTCGAGCGGGCCGCTGAAGACGGGGAGCTGGACGGTGTAGGGCGATGACATGCGGGTGAGGCTGTCTCTCTAGCGCAGGAAGAGGCCGGCGGCCACGAGGCCGGCGATGACCAGGACGACGATGACGCCGAGGGCGGCCAGGATCAGGCGCTGTTCGCGGGCCTTGCGCTCGGCCGCCGCCTGGAGGGCCTGATGGCGGCGGCGGTCGATGTCCTCCAGGTGGGCCAGCCGGCGGCGGGCGCCCTCTTCTTCCTGGGCGGAGACGGCGGCCAGCTCGCGGCGCTCGCGATGGAACCGATCGCCCGCGTCGCCGGCCCGGTCCATGAGGTGGGCCAGCGCGTCCAGCGCCCGCCCGCAGGCCGCGCACCGCTCGGCGCCGCTCCAGTTGCGGGTCTCACAGTTCGGGCAGGTCCGGACGAGCGCCAGTTTGCAGTTGGCGCAGATCTCGGCCCCGGCGGCGTTCACGAACTCGCAGCGCGGGCAGACCGGGCCGGCCATGGCGTTGACCTCGCTGCAGAAGGTGCAGCGCACCTGGCCGTCCGGCTCAAGCTCCAGGCCGGCGCCCGTGCAATGGAAGCACGCAATTTCCTTGAGCAGATGATGCCGGGTGCGCGCGGTGTCCTGGGCAGGCTGGGCGGTCGCCGGCGCGCCGGCCACGGCTTCGGCGGCGGGCGGCGCCGCGGCGCCAGTCGCGGCGGCCGGGACGGCGGCGCCCGGCGGGGCGGCAGCGGTGAGCGCGGAGGCCGGGACCGCGAGCTGGGCGGCGGCGGCCGGGTTGTTCAGGTAGGCGATCAGGTCGTCGGCGCTCTGGAAACGCTCGTCCGGGTCGCGCGCCATGCACTTGAGGATCAGGCGCTCCAGGGCCTCGGGCAGGTCGGCGCGCAATTGGCGGGGCGAAGGCCGGGCCTCGTGGGCGTGTTTGAGCATGACGGCCAGCGGCGTGTCGGCGTCGAACGGCACCTGGCCGGTGACCAGCTCGTACAGGATGACGCCCAGCGCGTACAGGTCGGCGCGGTGGTCCACGGCGCGGCCGAGGGCGGCCTCCGGCGACATGTAGGCCGGCGTGCCGGTGGCGGCGCCGCTGGCCGTGATCGTCTGGCTGCCGACCATCTTGGCCACGCCGAAGTCGGTCAGGATCACGCGCCCGGACTTGTCCAGCATGACGTTGCCGGGCTTGACGTCCCGGTGGATGACGCCCTGGCGATGGGCGTAGGCCAGGGCCTGGGCGATCTCGCGCGTGACGCGCACCGCCTGCGGCAGGGGCAGCGTCTGCCGGCGCAGGGCCAGCTTGTCCAGCAGGCTCTTGAGCGTGTCGCCCTCGATGAACTCCATCACCATGTAGGGCAGGCCGGCCTCGACGTCGAAATCGAAGACCTGGACGATGTTGGGGTGGCGCAGGGCCGCCACGCTCTTGGCCTCGCGCTCGAAGCGCTTGAGGAAGTCCGGGTCGGTGACCAGGAAGGGCAGGATCACCTTAAGGGCCACGTGGCGTTCCAGCGAGGTCTGGTAAGCCTGATAGACCTCGGCCATGCCGCCGCGGCCCAGGCGGTGGACGATCCGGTACTTGCCGAGCGTCTTGCCGGTCAGGTCGGAGAAGGCGTCCATCAGGGCCTCGGTTCGAGAAGGCGATAGGTGAAGCCGTTCATCTGGACCTCGGTCTTCGGCTGGTAGCGCGCGCCCAGCGCGGCCAGCACCGGCGGCGGGTAGAACTGCGCGCGCAGGATGACCAGGCCGAACGCCTGCGCCTCGATCATGCGGATCTCTTCGGCCGGGTCGAACAGGCCGGCCTGGAACATCACCAGTTGCACGAACGGGTTGGTGACCACGGGCTTCCCGGCCGCGAACAGGAAGGCGGCCTCCTCCGAGAAGACCGGGCCGGGCGCCTGCCGGGCCAGTTCCGCAATTGTAACCCCGGCCTCATAATCGGCGCGGGTAGGGCGCGGGCCGAGCTGGGTGTAGCCCTGCGAGTCGTAGTAGCCGCGGCCCGAGTTGTCCGCCACCCCCAGCAGGCGCGCCAGCGGGCCGTAGACCGGGCCGTCGGTGTAGAGGTGCAGGGTCAGGCGGGTCTGAAAGAGGAAGAACAGCGGGATGGCCAGGCTGAGGACGGTTTTGAACCGCAAAGACGCGAAGAACGCGAAGACAGGGGAATGGGGCGTCGTGCGAGTAGCCGGGTCAGACGAGATGAAGCGAACGATTGATCCGGCGGCGAGGCCGGTCAGCAGGCAGGCGGCGGCGGTGGCGGTGACGAAGTACGATTCGCCGGCCCCGAACTTGCCGGACAGCGCGCCGTTGGCGAAGGCGAAGACGAACCAGAGCCCATAGGCCGAGAGGCGGCCGAAGTACAGCTCGTGGATCACGCAGCCGAACGCGGCGGCGGCCACGACCGCGTGCAGCGCCAGCCACTCGCGGTAGAAGGCCAGGGTCTGCGCCAGGTCGTATTCGTTGATATTGGCGCGGATGATGCTGATGAACCACCAGCCGTCGGTCTGCCAGTCGATCCAGAAAAAGAGCGCGCCGCCCACCAGCGCCAGGCCCAGCCCGGCCAGCAGGGCGCGGCGCGGCCCGCGCAGGAACAGATAGGCCAGCGCCGCCAGCGCCGTGGCCAGGGCGAGCTGCTTGGTGAAGCCGGCCGCCAGCAGGAGCCCCGCCCCCAGGTACAGGCGGCGATTGAACCGCGAAGGCGGCCAGGCGGCCGCGAAGCGCGGCTCGGGGCGTGTCCCCTTCGCGTCTTCGCGGCCAGACCCATTCCAGTCGAAGCCGGCTAAGGTGACAATAGCCAGGGTCTCGAACATCACCATGCTCATGTGCTGGCGGAAGAGGGGGCCGATGGCGAAGGTGTAGTTAGAGGCCAGGAAGGCCAGGCCGCTCAGCGCCGCGATCACGGTTTGGCCGGTCTCGCGCCGCACTGCCCAGGCGATGGCGGCGGCCGCGGTCAGCGAAGCCAGGAAGCTGACCAGGCGCCCGGTCCACAACTGCGGGCCGAACGCCATCACCAGCGGCGCCGTGATCAGGTGGTAGAGGGGGGGATAGATGGACGTGTAGAACGGAAACACCTGGCTGTCCTGGTAGGGCCAGCGTCCCTGGGTGTGCAGGAACGTGTCGTACAGCTCAAAGCCCTCGCCCTGGTCGTAGTCGAACGGGAAGCGGAGGAGGGCGCCGGCGTAGTGGACATAGACCAGGAACTGGCCGATCAGGGCCAGCGCGGCGAGGCCGAGCAGCGCCGCCGACAGCCAGCGCGCCCAGCGGGGGAGAGGGCGGAGGTCCACGACCCGGGACCCGACGGCCACGGGGATCACGCCGGCCGGTCGCCGAGAGGCAGGAGCGAGAGGCCGAGCAGCGCCAGCAGGGCCGCCGCCCCCACGGCCTGGGCCTGCGCCGGGCCGAGGCCCGGCCAGCCGCCGGCGCTGACGACGTCCACGCCCAGCCCGGCCAGCGCGCCCAGGCCGCCGGCCAGGATCAGGAGCCAGCCCAGTTGGCGTTTGGTCAGAGGCGGATCGGACAGCGGGGACACGCCGCGATTATAGCATCCGGCGGGCGCGGGCCGCGCCTGCAACCCGGGCCGGGCCATCACGTAAAGAGGATGAAAGAGGCGCCGAGGTGGAAGGCATGTTGTCATTCTCGTCTGTCACGACGGCCGAACGCAACTGGGCGGCGGCCGCCCATCTGAGCGCCCTGCTGACCGTGGCGGCGGGCTGGGCCACCGGCGGGGTCGGAGCGGTCGTGGCGCTGCTGGCGCCGCTGAGCCTGTATGTCTTTTTCCGCGAGCGCGCGCCCTACGTCGCTTACCATGCGCTCCAGGCGACGGTGTTCCAGGCCGGCGGCGCCGTCCTGTATGTGCTGACGGCCGTGGTCCTGGCCGGCGCCGTCGTGTTCAGCTGGGCCGCCGCCGCCCTGCTCGGCGTCGTCGTCATCGGCCTGGCGCTGCTGCCGGTGGCCGTGGCGGTCACCGTGCTGGCGATCGTGTTCCTGGTGGTGGCGCCGCTGGCCGGGCTGGCCTACGTCCTGCGCGGCGCCTACCTGGCCGCCCGGGGCGAGGGCTTTGAATACCCGCTTTTCGGCGGGCTGGTGGCGCGCAGCCTGGGCTTCGCCGGCGTGAATTGGCTGGCCTGACGGCGCTCAGGGCGCGGGAGCGGCTCGAAAAAAAACGGGCCTCGGAGAAGCCTCCGAGGCCCGTCGTCTTGCCGCGACGGCGCTTATTTCTGCACCGCCGGCAGGAAGCGCCCGACCAGCACCGCGAAGAAGACGCCGGACAGCAGCAACAGCGCGTAGAAACGGCTGTCATAGCGCAGGTGCATGTAATACAGCACCACCAGCGACGCCTTGAGGATAGCGAAGACCACCAGCAGGGGGACCTTGATCGAGTCGAGCTCGGCCGGCATGAAGGAGACGAAGAGCTCCACCAGCGTGAAGCCGGTCAGCCAGGCGAAGACGCCGACGTAGTTGGGTTTGGGGTGGGCGTGCGTCTGTTCGCCGGCGGTGGAAGGGGGATTCGCCATGACGACCTCTCAGAGCAGGTAGACCAGGGTGAAGATGAAGATCCAGACTACGTCAACGAAGTGCCAGTACAGGCCGAAGACCTCGTAACCCATGTGCGCCTCGCGGGTGAAGCCGCCGCGCAGCGTGTAGACCAGCAGCACCAGGGCCCACATGACGCCGACAAAGACGTGCAGGCCGTGAAAGCCGGTCAGGAAGAAGAAGCCCGAGCCGAACTGGCTGCTGGTGAGCGTGATGTCCTCGGCGAAGAGCTTGCTGTACTCGTAGGCCTGGATGCCGATGAAGGCCGCGCCCAGCACCGCCGTGCCCGCCAGCCACTTCGCCAGCCCCAGCCGCTCGCCGCGCTGGATGGCGGCCAGGCCGAGGACCACGCACAACGAGCTGGTGAGCAGGAAGAAGGTGTTGACCGAGACGATCAGCAGCGCCTCCAGGTTGTGGAGCGCATGGTTGACGTCGGTGTCGCGCAGCCAGAGGTAGATCATGTGCGCGATCAGGCCGCCGAAGATGATGCACTCGGTGCCGATGAAGGTCCACATGGCGAGCTTGGCCGCCTCCGGCCCGCCAAGCACCTCGGCATGGTCGCGGACGCGCGCCCGGATGTTGGTGGCCACCCAACCGCCGATGGCGCCCAGCATCACCACCAGCCCGCCGATCATCAGGCCCTGGCCGAGCGCCTCGGTCGCCGTGCTGCGCCAGAACAGGAAGCCCAGCATGAGCAGCGCAAACCCGATGCCCAGGAACATCGGCCAGTAGGAGGGCTTGGGCAGGTGAATCTCGTGGGACGGATGCTCTTCAACCGAGTGGGTCATTCTTTTCTCCGAACCGGGGCCAGCGCCGCAAATGTACCATACGGGTCAGCGCGCGTCAACGTAATACAGCCTGTTTTGTCGTATTAGCCCGGATAAGTCTTTCATTATTGTGTCATAAGCGAATGCTGAGTTTGACGATGGTGTTTCTTTGGTTATAATTCGACCCGTTCAGCGATTCTTCCCTCGCTTTCCATAGTTTTGCGCCCGGCCCGCCTGACGAGGAGGTCAAGTTGAAATCTGCGGTATCGGCACGTTGGTGGATTGTCTTCATCTTGTTGACCATCGTCACGGTGGGGGCGGTGGGGGCGCTGCTGTGGGTCACGGTCGGGCAGCCTGACCGGACCCTGGAGGCCTGTCCGCCGGCCTGCCCGTACACCTTCGCTATCCCGTCCACGCTGGCCCCGGCCTCGGACGAGGCCGGCCGCATCAACTTCCTCTTCACACTCATCCTGGCGCTGGCCGCCATCGTCTTCGTAGTGGTCGAGGGCCTGCTGGTCTTCACGGTCTTCAAATTCCGCAACCGCCCGCCGGAGAGCGCGCTGCAGATCCACGGCGACACGCGCCTGGAGATCGCCTGGACGGCCGCCCCGGCCGTGGTGCTCTTCGTCATTATGGGCTTCACCCTGCAGACCATGAGCCAGGTGCGCGGCCCGGCCCCGGCCGATGCGCTCAAGGTGAAGGCCATCGGCCATCAGTTCTGGTGGGAGTTCCGCTACCCGAACGAGGCCATCGTCACCGCCGGCGAGCTGGTCGTCCCCGTGAACCGCACGGTCGAGGTCGCCCTGGAGTCGGTGGACGTCGAGCACGGCTTCTGGGCGCCGGAGCTGTTCGGCAAGGTGGACGCCATCCCGGGCTACACCACGCGCCTGCGCTTCACGCCGACCAGCGTCGGCCGGCGCGAGTACGGCGGGCAGTGCACGCAATACTGCGGCACGCAGCACGCCCAGATGCGCTTCTCGGTTATCGTGCTGCCGCCGGCCGAGTACGACGCCTGGGTGGCCAAGCAGCAGCAGCCGGCCGCGGCGCCGGAGGCGCTGAGCGGGAATGTCAAGGCCGGCTACGATGCTTTCTTCAACCCACAGAACGCCTGCACGGCCTGCCACCAGATCGACGGCACGGCGGCGGCCGGACAGATCGGCCCCAACCTGACCCACGTCGGCGGGCGCGCGCACCTGGCCGGCGGCATCCTGGCCAATACGCCCGAGAACCTGGCGCGCTGGCTGCGCGACCCGCAGGGCGTGAAGCCCGGCAACAAGATGGTCATCCGCCAGCTGGACGAGCAGACCATCGCCGACCTGGCCGCTTATCTTACGAGCCTGAAGTAAAGGTAGAGTCCGCATGGCAACCACTGCGCCCGCCGTCACCGCCCCGTCGAAGCCCGCCCTGGCCGAGATCCTGGACTGGGTCACCACCGTTGACCACAAGAAGATCGGCATCCTGTACCTCGGCCTCAACTTCTTCTTCTTCATCCTGGCCGGCGTGATGGCGCTCGTCATCCGCACCCAGCTCGCCTGGTCCAATCTGAAGATCGTGGACCCGGACCGCTACAACGAGCTGTTCACGATGCACGGCACGACCATGATCTTCCTGGTGATCGTGCCCATCTGGGCCGGCTTCGCCAACTACGTGCTGCCGCTGATGATCGGCGCGCGCGACATGGCCTTCCCGCGCCTGAACGCGCTCTCCTTCTGGCTGCTCTTCTTCAGCGGCCTGGTGATGTACTCGTCGTACTTCTTCGGCACCGTGCCGAACGCCGGCTGGACGTCGTACCCGCCGCTCACGGCGGACGCCAACGCGCTGCCCGGCATCGACTTCTGGATCCTGGGCCTGCACCTGGGCGGCCTGTCGTCGCTCTTCGGCGCCATCAACTTCATCGTCACCACCATGCGCCTGCGCGCGCCGGGCATGAAGCTGATGCAGGTGCCGATGTTCGTCTGGTCGATGCTGATCACGTCGTTCATGGTGCTGTTCGGCACGCCGATGCTGTCGGTGGCCATCACGCTGCTGCTGGCCGACCGGCACTTCGGTACCAGTTTCTTCCTGCCGGCCGGCGGCGGCGACCCGCTGCTGTGGCAGAACCTGTTCTGGTTCTACTCGCACCCGGCGGTCTATATCATGATCTTGCCGGCCATGGGCCTGGTCTCGGAGGTCCTGCAGACCTTCTCGCGCAAACCGCTCTTCGGCTACAACTTCATCGCCTGGTCGTCGGTGGGCATCGCCGTGCTGGGCTTCAGCGTCTGGGCCCACCACATGTTCCAGGTCGGCTCGAGCCTGGCCGTCAACACCTTCTTCGCCCTGGCGACGATGATCATCGCCGTGCCGACCGGCATCAAGATCTTCAACTGGATCGCGACGATGTGGGGCGGGGCGCTGCGCCTGGAGCCGCCGATGCTCTTCGCTATCGGCATGATCACGATGTTCATCATCGGCGGCCTGAGCGGCGTCATGCTCGGCTCGGTGCCCGTCAACTGGCAGATGCACCAGACCTATTTCGTGGTCGCCCACCTGCACTACGTGCTGTTCGGCGGCTCGGTCTTCGGCATCTTCGCGGCCTTCTACTACTGGCTGCCGAAGATGACGGGCTTTAAGATGAACCGCGCCCTGGGGATCTGGCACTTCTGGATCATGCTGGCCGGCTTCAACCTGACCTTCTTCCCGCAGCATATCGCCGGCATCCTGGGCATGCCGCGCCGCATCTACACCTACGCCGGCGGCCAGGGTTGGGAGGTCCACAACCTGCTGTCAACCATCGGCGCTTTCCTGATCGCGCTCTCGGTGCTGGTCTTCATCGTCAACTTTTTCTACAGCGCCCGCAAGCACGAGCCGGCCGGCGCCAACCCGTGGGAAGCCGCCTCGCTGGAGTGGGCCACCAGTTCGCCGCCGCCGGAGTACAACTTCGCCCAGATCCCGACCGTGAGCGGGATGAACCCGCTCTGGGCGCAGAAGGGCGGCCCGAACGGCCACAACGGACATTGAGTTGCAAGGTTGTAGGGCGGTTCTGAGACCCGGCCCCTACGACATGACCGGCCCCACGTGAACCGGCCCCGGATGGCCATGACCTGCTCCACCCTGCCCGCCTCGCCCTCGACCCATTACTTCCGCTGGTTGGCGCTGGCGACATCGGCGGCCGTCTTCACCACGCTGGCCGTGGACGGCGTCATCCGCGCCAGCGGCTACGGCCTCGGCTGCGTGGGGCACTGGCCGCTGTGCAACGGCGCCTGGTTCGCGCCGCTCAGCCGCCTGGGCTGGCTGGATCTGGCCGCCCGCCTGGCCGCCGTCTTCGCCATCCCCTTGCTGGGGGCGCTGGCGCTGGCAGCCTGGCGCGGCTACCGGCGCGTGCGCTGGGTGGTCTGGCCGGCCTGGCTGGCCCTGGGCCTGTTCCTGATCCGCTTTCTGCTGGGAACGCTGGCGCGCTCGGTCGCCCTGGACGTGCTGCATTTCGCCCTGGACCTGGCGCTGCTGACGCTGCCGGTGGTGGCGACGGTCGTGGCGTTTCAACTCAGCCGGGACGCGCGGCTGGGCGACGCCCTGCTCCACTTCGACGCGGTCAGCCGCCTGGCGGGCGCGGCGGCGCTGGCCGTCTTCGCGCTCCAGGCCGCCGGGTCGTTGGCGGCGGCGACCGGGGCGCGCGCGGCCTGCCCGACCTGGCCATTATGCGGCGAGAGCTTGTGGCCGGAGACGACCCTCGGCCTGATCAGTATCGGACACCGTTTCCTGGCCCTGGTGGCGGGCCTGCTGGTTTTCGGGAGCGTCTTCCTGGCCTGGCGGCGGCGCGGCCAGGACACGCGGGTGGTGGTCAGCGGCAGCCTCGCGGCGGCGCTGTTCCTCGGCCAGGCGCTGATCGGGGCCGCCAACGTGCTCAACGCCTTCCCCCTGCACTTCGGCAGTCTGCACGTCGTGACGGCCATCGCCATCTGGGCGGCGCTGGTGGTCTTCGCCGTGCTGGCGATGCAGGCCGTGCGCTTGTCGCCCCTCCGCTCGACGGCGGCGTTCACCTTCAGGCCGGCGCGGCTGCGCCCGGTGCTGGCGGATTACATCGTGCTGACCAAGCCCATCGTCATGCTCCTGCTGCTCGTCACGACGGCGGCGGCGATGGTGGTGGCCGGGCGCGACTGGCCGCCGCTGGACCTGTTCCTGTGGACGATGCTGGGCGGGGCGCTGGCCTCGGGCGGGGCGGCGGCCCTCAACCAGGTGATCGACCATGACCTGGACAAGCACATGGCGCGCACCTCGCGCCGCCCGCTGGCGCAGGGCCGCGTCTCGCTGGCGGCCGGACTGGCTTTCGGGCTGACCCTGACGGTGCTGGCGTTCTACGTGCTGGCGGTCTTCGTCAACCTGGCGGCGGCGTTCTGGGCCATGGTCGGCAGCGCCTACTACGTCGTCGCCTATTCGGTCTTCCTGAAGAAAGCCACGCCGCAGAACATCGTCATCGGCGGCGGCGCCGGCGCCATCCCGCCGCTGGTGGGCTGGGCGGCCGTGACCGGGACGGTGGACGCGCCGGCGCTGTTCCTGTTCGCGCTGGTCTTCTTCTGGACGCCCCCGCACTTCTGGGCGCTCTCGCTGCTGAAGAAGAACGACTACGCGCGCGCCGGCGTGCCGATGCTGCCCGTGGTCTTCGGCGAGCCCGAGACCCGGCGCCAGATCGTGCTCTACACGCTGGTGCTCGTGGCGCTCTCGCTCCTGTTCACGCCGGCCGGCGTGGCGGGCGCGGTCTACCTGCTGGGCGCGGCGCTACTGGGGCTGGGGTTCCTCTTCCATGCCCTGTGGCTGTGGCGCGCGCCCAGCAACAAGGCGGCCTGGCGCCTGTATAAGTATTCCAGCTATTACCTGGCTCTGATGTTCGCGGTGATGGTGGCGGATCGGTTTATCCACGTGGCGGTCTGAAGGCGACGGGTGAAAGCATGCGAAAGAAAGACGCGTTCCGTAATCTGCTGGTCGGCTGGGGGCTGGTGGCGTTGACCGTGGTGTTTACCGGCGTCTCGCTGCTGTATATCCGCTTTTTCCTGGCCCTGGCGCGGCAGTGAGGCGACGGCAATGACCCCCCTGCAACCGCCCTCGGATATCAAACAGATCGGCTCGAACGGGATCGGCCACAATGGTCACGGCCACGGCCACGGCCACGGCGCCGAGGGCGGGCCGGCGCCTGAGCTGACCGCCCGGCGCAACAGCCCCTACCCGCTGCTCCTGGACTTCGGCGTCGTCCTGGCCCTCTTCGGCCTGATCATTATCCGGCCCGTGTACAACCCGCTGGTCGGCGATATCGCCATCGGCCTGGGTGCGGTCCTGGCGGTCGTCGCCCTGCTGGGCTGGATCCGCGAGGCGCGCGCCGAGTACGCGCGCCTGCGGGATTGAGCCGCCGCCGGCGGTATAATGGCGCGCGCTATCACGCGCCGCCTCGGGCTGGAGGCCGCGGTCGTGGCGCTGGCCCTGGTCGGCGTCGCGCTGATGATCCGGATGTTGCCGTTGCCGGCCGGCGACCGCAGCGCCGGCTGGTCCGTGCAGGCCGGGGAGTTTCAAGTCGCGGGGACTCTGTGGCCCGCGCGCCTGGGCCTGAACCGGGTCGAGCTGGCGCTGACCGAGGCAGCCGGTCAGCCGGTGGCGGACGCCGAAGTCGAGGTGGCGTTTGTGCCGGTCGGCGGGGGCGCGGTCATCTCCCGGCGCCTGTTGACGCGTGTGGATGCGGCCGGGCGATACCACGGGACGGGTTTCGCGCTCTCGCGCGCCGGCCCGTGGCAGATGCTGGTCACCATCCGCCGGGCCGGGCAGCCCAACGCGTACGCTTCATTGGACTGGGAGGCGGGGCTGGACCAGGCGCTGCGGACGGCCGGCGACCACCCGACATTTGAGCGGAATGTCTTGAACTGGATCAACCAGTATGGGGCCACCGCCCTGAGCCTGCTGGCGGGCGCGGGTGTGCTCGTCTGGGGGCGGCGCGCCTGGGGCGCGTTGCGGCCTTTGTGGGGCCGCGGCGGCTGACGGGCGCGCCGGCCTGCAGCGCGGCGCCAGAAAACACTGGGAGGAGGAAACTGCCTTGCGTCGGTACATCCCCACTTTGCTCGTGGCCTTCGGTCTGCTGGTCGTGGGCGCGGTCGTGATCGTGCTCTGGCAGACTGGCGGGAACCTGGACCCCGACTCGCCGCAGACCGTCCTGCTGTTCATCGTGGGCGGCACCCTGGGCGCGCTGGCGGCCGTGGCATTGCTCGGCGCGCTCTTTGGCCTGTTCGTGAACTGGCTGGCCCACGCCCTGAGCGACGAGCGCCGGGCCGCCAAAGCGCCCGCGCCGTCCGTGGCGTTACCTAAGCCGGCCCCCGCGCCAAAGAAAGAAGCGGCTTTGCCCATCCCCCTCTACGACGACCGCTCGGTCGCGGTCTTCGGCGTCGCCCTCGCCGCCCTGGTCCTGGGTTTTCTGGTCGTGCGCACGCTGGCGGCCGGCACCCCGCCGGGCTATCCGCTCGACCGGCTTCCGGATTGGTCCGGCGCGCTCTTCGAGTTGCCCGGGGACCTGACCGTGACGCAGGGGATCGGCCTGGCCGTCGTCGCGGCGCTGGCCCTGGGCGGGACCATCGTCGTCGGCGTTGCCCTGGCCTGGCTGGCCGCCTTCCTCGGCCGCCAGACCCTGAAGGCTGAGACGTCCGTGGCCCAGGCGGGCGCCGGCGCGGCCAAGGCGCCGGCGGCGAAAGCGCCGCCTTCCAAGGGCCCCGTGGCCGACAAGCCGGCCGCGTTCCTGTACGACAACCGTTCGCTGTTCATCTTCTCGGTCGGCGTCACGGTCCTGGTCGTCGGTTTCCTGCTGGTCCGCGCCCTGGCCGCGGACGCGCCGCTCGGCTACACGCCGCTGCAGAGCCTCTCCGAACCGGTCGGCTTCCAACTGCCCGGCGAGCGCATCGAGGGCTGGCCGTCCCAGATCATCCCCGGGCCGGGCGACTCGCCGACCGCATGGCAGACCGCGGTGCTGGTCGTCCTGGTCACGGTGGGCGGCGTCAGCGTGGTGGGCGTCGGCCTGGCGCGCCTGCTTCAGCAGTTCACATCGGCCGAGAAGGCCGTCGCGCGGACCCAGACGCCGGCCTGGCCGGCCGCGCAGCTCCAGGCCCTGGAGACGCGGATGAAAGAGGCGCTGGCGCGGCCGTTCCCGCCGCGCCTGAACTGGCTCGATCAACTGATCCTGTTGATCTTCCTGGCGCTGGCAGCCCTGACCGCGGTCTGGGTCCTGCCCGGCATCGGGCAGGTGCTGTCCACCGACAGCACAGTCGAGGCGACGCAGATTGCGGCCTCCTGGACGCCCACGCCGCTGCCCGGCCCGACGCCGACGCTGGGCCCCGGACCGGACGTGCTGGTGGCGGCCCTGCCGCCGGGCGACGCGGCGGCCGGCCAGGCGGTGACGGAGGCGCGCGGTTGCGTCGGCTGCCACATTGCGGCCGACCCGGCCGCGGCGGCGGCGCTCACCGGCCCGGCCTGGCTGGCGGCCCAGTCGAAGGATGGCGTGGGCGTCAGCCAGCACGCGGCCGAGCGCTGGAACGCCGCGGGCTATACCGGCCGGGCCAGGACGGCGCAGGAATACCTGTACGAGTCCATCACCCTGCCGAACGCCTACGTGGTGCCCGGCTACCTGGCGAACCTGATGCCGCAGAACTACGGCGAGTTGTTGACGCCGCAGGAGCTGGCGGACGTCATCGCCTACCTGGCCGCGCTGCAGTAGTCAGGCCGGCCCTCCCGGACGGGGCGACCCTGGCGGTCGCCCCGTTTTTGTTTCCGGGGCGTTGCGCCCGCGTTAGAAGCGGCGCCTGAATAGGAGATAAGTTCGGTTGACGAGCTTTTCAATACGTGATAACTTTGCGGCAGAGTGAGGTAAGCGTTTTCTGTGGGATGCGTCAGTCGAAGGACGCCAGCCGAGGCATGTGTCGGTATGGCGTTTTTTATTCGCCTGTGTGCGCCTGGAAAGAAAGCGACAAACGCCGCCTCACGTGCTTTTGGGTCATGAAGGAGGCACCCGCAATATGAGCAACCGCGTTACCGGTACCGTCAAGTGGTTCAGCCGAGTCAAGGGCTATGGTTTCATCAGCCCCGACACGGGCGAGAAGGACGTCTTCGTCCACTACTCGGCCATCGTCGGCGAGGGTTACCGTAACCTTGAGGAGGGCCAGCGCGTCGAGTTCTCGATCGAGGACACGCCGAAGGGCCCGCAGGCCGCGCAGGTGGTCGGCCTGGCCGAAGCCGCCGCTGCCTAGGCGATCCAATTGGCAATCCAGGCCCCGGCGCGAGCCGGGGCTTTTCGTTTCCGGTATAATTTTGGTATGCGCGGTTTCGGTTTCCTGCCTCCCGGCTAACTCCCGGTCCGCCCGGATCGGGCGCGTGCTCCACCGCCTCTTGTCTCGCGCCGGTTTGCCAGGCGCGCAGCGGCCGCTGGCCCGACTGCCCTGGCGCGCGACTGTGGCGGGCGGTTTCTCCTCGGGCTGTGGACCGCGGCATGCGGCAGTCCCCGTCTGTCGCGGGCTGTCGCGGCCCGGCCACCCCGAAGAAGCCTGCCCCAAGCGACAAGAGGCAATCCCATGGCTTCGTCACAATCTAAGCGGGCTTTCGCCCGGCGCGGCGCGCTGTCGTTCGCGTTCGTTCTGCTGGCGATCGAATTCCTGGATGAACTGATCTTCGGTGTGGGCGAGGCGGCCTGGCCCCTCATCCGCGCCGACCTGGGGCTGAGCTACGCCCAGATCGGGCTGCTGATCAGCCTGCCGCGCCTGGCGGGGTCGGCCGTGGAGCCGTTCCTGGGCCTGCTGGGCGACCTCGGCTACCGGCGTGTCCTCGTGCTGGGCGGCGGCCTGCTGTTGGCGCTGGCGTGCCTGCTGTCCGGGCTGGCGCCGGATTTCCTCGTCCTGTTGCTGTCCTTCATGCTGTTCAACCCGTCGTCCGGGGCGTTCGTCAGCCTGTCGCAGGCGACGCTCATGGACCTGGAGCCGGGGCGTCATGAGCAGGGGATGGCGCGCTGGACGCTGGCCGGCTCGCTGGGGGTGGTCGCCGGCCCGCTGGCGCTCGGCGCCGCGCTCTGGCTGGGCGCGGGCTGGCGCGCGGCCTTCATCGCCCTGGCCGCCATCGCGCTCCTCCTGGTCGGCCTGGCCGCCCGCCACCCATTCCCGCGCGCCTCGGCGGCCGAGGGCCACGACCTGCGGGCCGGGTTCCGGGAGGCGTGGCGCGCCCTGCGCCGGCCGGCTGTCCTGCGCTGGCTGGTGTTGCTGGAATTTTCCGACTTCATGCTGGATGTCCTGCTCGGTTTCCTGGCGCTCTATATGGTGGACGTGGCCGGCGCCACGCCGGAGCAGGGCGCGCTGGCGGTGGCGGTCTGGGCCGGGGTCGGCCTGGTGGGCGATGCGCTGCTGATCCCGCTGCTGGAGCGCGTGCGCGGCTTGAGCTATCTGCGGGCCAGCGCCGCCGTCATGCTGGCGCTGTATCCGGCGTTCCTGCTCACGCCGGCCTTTGAAGCCAAGCTGGTCTGGCTGGCGCTGCTGGGCCTGTTCAACTCCGGCTGGTACGCCATCCTCAAGGGCCAGCTCTACACGTCGATGCCGGGCCGGTCCGGCACGGTTCTGGCCGTCAACTCGCTCTTTGGCCTGGCGGCGGGCTTTGTGCCGGCGCTGTTGGGCTGGGTGGGCGAGCGGTTCGGACTGCCGGCCACCATGTGGCTGCTGTTGCTCGGCCCCGTCGCGCTGCTGGCCGGGGTGCCGCGCCACGCTCGATCAAGCAAACCGGAGTGATCAATAACGCGCCCGTATTCGGCTTCCGTCCTTAGACCGACCCGGATTCCGGCAGCGGATGGATGCCGCCGACAGGGCAGATGGATAGCATGGGTCAAGGTTGTCGGCTTTTAGCGCGGTCACTTTGCCGAGCGGAGTGGCCGTTCAGGAGGTCCCGTGACCCGACCCAGCGCAATCCGCCTGCCCGTCCTGGCCGCTTTGGGCGCCGGCCTGATGCTCGCCGTGTTCGCCGCGCTGCGGCCGGCGAGTGTGCATGCTCAGGAAGAACCTCAGGCGCCTCCTTTCACGCTCAACCTGCCGTTTGTGGCCGCGAGCTGGCGTTCAGGCCCGCTGCCGCCGCCCGCGCCGGCGGCCCTGTTCATGGAGCCGGAGACGAAGACGGGCACGGGCAACCTGATGGCCGATGGGCAGGGCGGCCTGCATTCGGCTTACGTGTACGTGCTGCCGTACGCCGAGCATCCCCGGGCGATCTACCGCTACTGCGCGCCGGGCAAGGACTGCAGCCAGAACGCCAACTGGGCCGGGGTGGCGCTGGCCGACTACGTGGACGAGGTGCAACTGGCTCTGACGCCCACCGGCCAGCCGCGCCTGCTTATCCGCACCCGCGCCGAGGCCTCCGGTTACGACAATGACTATTACTACGCCGCCTGCGACGGGACCTGCACCGACCCGGCCCGGTGGGACAGCGTTTTTGTGGCGACGACCTACGGCACGTCGATGTTCGCCATCTCGGATTTCACCAGCCCGCAGCGCTACTTCGCGCTGGACCCGCAGGGCCGGCCGCGCTTCGTCTATTTCGACCGCAACTACTTCATCGAGCCTGACCATATCGGCGTCTACTACGTCTTCTGCGATGCGGACTGCACCAGCAACCCGGCCGGCGACCCGCACTGGTTTGAGACGCAGATCAGCCTGGCCCAGGGTTATAACTACGAGGTCTTCAAATACGCCTCGCTGACCTTTACCGCCCAGGGGCAGCCGCGTGTGGTGGCGGACGTGATCCCGCTGAACTCCGATGAAGCCGGCATCTACTACGTCGCCTGCGACGACCAGTGCGAGGACGGCGCTAACTGGCAGCGCGTCCGGCTCTTCGAACGCGGCTCGGGCACCGAGGTCTCCTGGGACATTGAGATCGACTCGGCCGGACGCCCGCACGTGGCGTACTACGACGGCAGCTATATCAATAACGGCGGCGAGTATCTGTACTACGCCTGGTGCGACGGGAACTGCCTGGACGTGAACGACTGGCAGGGCGCATACCTGGGGCTGGCCCAGCGCACCGGCAAGCACCCGGACCTGGAACTGGACGCCCAGGGCCGCCCGCGCATCGCGCACATGCTCCAGAGCGGGGGCGGCCTGGGATACGCCTGGTGCGACAGCAACTGCGGCGTCACGGCGGCCTGGCATGAAAAGGTGGTCGAGGCCGCCTCCGTGCTCGACGCGGCCTGGCCGGTGGCCCGCCCCGGGCACTGTGACGCGGGCCTGTGGGTCACCAAGACGCCGGTCCTGCATCTGGACTCGGGCGGCCACCCGCGCATCATGTATGATGCGGCGTACGAGACGCGCTGCTGGTACGACGACCCGTACGACAACCTGGGGCCGTATCTGAAGTTCCATCAACTGTGGCACACGGTGCGCGGCGTGGTCTTCCCGAAGCCGTAAGCGCTCCCGGCGCCCACCCATCGGGCGGCCCCTGGTCCCTGGGATCAGGGGCCGCCTTTTGCTTCCGGGCGACATTGACTCAGGAAACATCTGTTCTATAATGATCAGCGCATGGACACGCTCGACAAGCTGGGACTACTCAGCAGCCAGATGAGCCTGGAGCCGGCCGAGGAGGCCGATAGTCTGCGCCAGCCGACCGTCGCCCCGCCGGACGGTTTCGGCGCCGCCTCCGCGCCGGCCCCGCCGCGCGCGTTGCGCGAGGCCCGCGACGCCGCCTATCGGGTCGATCCCGGCCCGGGCGGGCGCGCGCCCTGCGGCCATTCGCCGGCCGAGTTGCAGCGCGCCCTGCATGCCCTCACCCGGGGCGGCGGCGACCCGGCGCCGTCGCTGGAGCGCAAGAAGCACTCGCTCGGCGTGACCTACGCCGCCATGCCGGGCGGGAAAAAGATCGCGCTGCTCAAGACGTTGCTCACCTCGGCCTGCGAGCGCGACTGCTATTACTGTCCCTTCCGGGCGCGCCGCAATTTCCGCCGGGCGACGTTCCGGCCCGACGAGATGGCCGGCGTCTTCGCCCAGATGCACGCGGCCGGCGTGGCGGAGGGCCTGTTCCTCAGCTCCGGCATCGCCGGCGGCGGCGTGCGCACGCAGGACCGCCTAATCGACACGGCCGAGATCCTGCGCCGCAAGCACCACTACACCGGTTACCTGCACCTCAAACTGATGCCGGGCCTGGAGCAGGACCAGTTGCTGCGCGCCATGCAGCTTTCCGACCGGGTCTCCATCAACCTGGAGGCCCCCAACACCGAGCGCCTGCGCCGGCTGGCCCCGCACAAGATCTTCCTCGAAGAATTGCTCCAGCCGCTGAAGTGGGCCGACCATATCCGGCGGACCGTCGCGCCTCATTCCACGCATAACGGGCGCTGGCCGTCGCTTGTCACCCAGCTGGTGGTCGGCGGAGCGGGCGAGGACGACCTGGAGATCCTCTCGACCACGGCCTACCTCACCCGGCAGCTGCGCCTGGCGCGCGTGTACTTCTCGGCCTTTCACCCGGTCCCGGAGACGCCGCTGGAGGGCTTGCCGCCCGAGAACCCGTGGCGCGAGCATCGGCTGTATCAGGCCTCGTTCCTGTTGCGCGACTATGGCTTTGGGCTGGAGGACCTGCCTTTCACGCCCGAGCGTCGTCTGCCGCTCGGGATCGACCCCAAGCTGGCCTGGGCCGAGCAGAACCTGGCCGACGCGCCGGTGGAGGTGAACCGGGCCGACCGGGCGGCGCTGCTGCGCGTGCCGGGCCTCGGGCCGCAGGCCGTGGCCGCGATCCTGGACGCGCGCCGCCGGGGCGTGTTGCGCGATCTGCGCGATTTGCGCGCCCTGGGCATCCGGGCGGAGCGGGCGGCGCCGTTCATCCTGCTGGCCGGCCGGCAGCCGGCCAGACAGCTCCGCCTGTTCTGATCGCCCCGGCGAGGGGCCTGGCTGGCGTATAATGCGGGCAGGCCCGCCGATGACGCCGCCCACCGACGCTCCCCCTCGTGAACACTACAACCCGCCGCTCACCGCCCGCCTCTTCATCGGGGCCAGCTGGCTGCTGGGCTGGCCGCTGGTTCTGGACGGGATGTACCAGCGGCTCTGGAACGCTTATCTGCCGCTGGCCCTGGTCCTGCGACCCTGGATCGGCTGGGCGGACAGCCTGGGCCTGACGCCGGCCGACACCGGCTGGCCTTTTATCTGCCTCGGTTTCGCCCTGATTGGCGCCAGCTTCGGCCTGTATGGCCGGCGGCGCTGGGGATACTTCATCGGGATTGTGGCCGGGGCGCTGACGCTGGCCTGGCCCTACCTGGGCACGCTGTTGGGCCTCATCTGCCTGGGCCTGCTGGCGCTCCCCGCCACGCGGCGTTACGTCCGGCCGCCTCTGGCCTGATCTTCTTTTTTTCCATCGAAAGTTCTCGGCTACAATCCGCGCCGGACAGGCCTGATCGGCCGCTATCTACCCGTGACGCTCAAGGAGGCCGCATGGCAACCGATGCCGCCCTGTTGGCGGAAGTCCCCCTGTTTCAATTCCTGGACGACGACGAGCGCGCCGACCTGGCGGCCAGCCTGGACGAGGTGCACTTCGCGGCCGGGCACCTGATCTTTTCCGCCGGGGACCCGGGCGACGCCATGTACGTGATCCGCTCCGGCGAGGTGGAGATCTTCTTCAAGGACAACACGGGCAACACGATCGTGCTGGAGCGCCCCGGCCCGGGCGACTTCTTCGGCGAGCTGTCCATGCTGGACCGCGGCTCGCGCTCCGCCAGCGCCCTGGCGCACACCGACGTGGAGGCGCTGCGCGTGGATCAGGCGGACCTGGATCAACTGGTCCGCTCGCACCCGCAGGCGTCGCTGGATATGCTCTCGGCCATGGGGCGCCGGCTGCGGGTGACCTCCGAACTGCTCCGGCACACCGCCGCCCGCAACGTCAACCAGGAGGTCGAGGAACACCGCAGCCTGATCGACCGGGCCGCCGACTGGATCGCGGCCTTCAGCGGCAGCATCCCGTTCCTGGGCCTGCACGTGCTCTGGTTCGCCGTCTGGATCGGCTGGAACAGCCTGGCGCCGGAGGCCAGCCGCTTCGACCCGTTCCCCTACGGCCTGCTGACGATGACGGTCTCGCTGGAGGCCATCATCCTGTCGGTCTTCGTGCTGCTCAGCCAGAACCGGCAGATCGAGAAGGACCGCGTGCGCGCGGATGTGGAGTACGACGTGAACCTGAAGGCGGAGCTGGAGATCATGCAGCTCCATGAGAAGGTGGACCGGCTGACCGCCGATGTGTTGAGCCGGCTGGCCGCGATCGAGAAGGGGGTCGGCGGGGCGCGGCGCTGAACCCGGACCGGGCGCCCCGGCCGGGGGCGCCCCATCGTTTTCCCGGGGTGAGCGTGTTCGGGAGAGTTTCGGTCCGCCGGTCGAGGGGCCGTCAATCCGCGGCCGGCAGGGGGACGAACGGGGCCGATGGAAGCGCCGGCGCCCGGACGTCCTGGACGGGCGCGCGCCGGGGCGCGGGGCGGGCGCCGAGGGCGCCTTCGCTGCCCCGGGCCAGAGCCTCGATCTCGTCGCGCGTCTCGTAGACGCGCACAATCTTCCCATCCTGCATCTGGATCACGCGGTCCGTGTAAGCGACCAGGCGCAGGTCATGTGTGACCATCAGGCCGGCGCGGCCCTGCTCATGGATCAATCCGGCGAAGGTCTGCACCACCTGAAAGGCGCGCTCGGTGTCCAGGCTGGCGGTCGGTTCGTCGGCCAGCACCAGGGCCGGGCGGTGGATGAGCGCGCGGGCGATGGCCACGCGCTGCTGCTGCCCGCCGGACATCTGCGACGGCAGGTTGTGCAGGCGCTCGCCCAGCCCCAGCCGGACCAGCAGCTCGCGGGCGCGCTCGCGCCCCGCCCGGTCCAACTGCCCGTTGAGGCGCAGCATCAATTCGACATTTTCCTGCGCGGTGAGGTACGGCACCAGGTTGTTGGCCTGGAACGTGAAGCCGATCTTCTCGCGGCGGAAGGCCACGCGCTCGGCGTCCTTCATCTTGGCCAGGTCATGCCCGTCCACCAGCACCTGGCCCGACGTCGGCGCGAGCAGGGCGGCCAGGATCGCCAGGAGCGTGGTCTTGCCGGAGCCGCTCGGCCCGACCAGGGCCACGAACTCCCCGGCGCGCACCTGCAGCGAAACCTGATGGACGGCGTGGATGGGCTGGCCGTCCAGTTGATAGGTCTTGACGACGGACCGGGTTTCAAGCGCGGTTGAGCTCATAGCTGGGCACCCTTTCGTTACGACGCCAGCCCGAGGGCTTTGAGCGGCTCGATGCGGACCGAATAGCGGATGGAGACGCTGCCTCCCAGCGGGCCGATGAGCAGCAGCGAGGCGATGGCCGCCAGCGCCGCCGGTCCAGTGAAGACGAACGGGATGGTGGGCGGCAGCCCGAACGTGAGCAGCAGCGTCGCCAGGCCGCCGAGCGTCACCCCGAACCCCGTGACCAGCACGATTTGCAGGATGGCGGCGGCGCCGACGGTGAAGTTCGAGGCGCCGATGGCTTTGAGCACGCCGATCTGCGGCACTTTCTGCAGGACCTGGATCTGGAAGAAGCCGCCGATCACCAGCACGCCGATCAGCAGCGTGAAATAGCGCTGGGTGTCGAGCGTGCTCTGCTGCGCGCTGTAGCCGGGCAGGTTCTCGTAGGCCTCGCGGATCGTCAGCACCTCGATATCGTCGACCCGGTCCTGCAGACGCTGGCGCAGCGCGTCGGCGGCCTGCGGGTCGTCCAGTTTCACGGCCACGGCCGAGACGACCAGGCTGGCGCGGCTGGACTCGCCCTCGCCCTTCGGCCGCAGCCGGTCCCAGGTGAACAACGGCACGAACACGGTCGGCTGGAACAGGTACTGCTGGCCGTCGCTCACGCCGACCACGCGCACGGAGTACAGCTCGTCGCGCGCGCCCTGCGTCGATTGGATGACGAGCGTGTCGCCGACGGCGATGTTCAGCCGCTGCAAGACGGCGCGGTCCAGGATGGCCTCGTCCGCCTGGTTGGTGCTGAGCTGGCGGCCCTGCAGCGCGCGCGGCTCGCCCGG